>CAYRFN010000126.1:0-10911 GCA_964423495.1 uncultured Desulfobacteraceae bacterium | reverse complement strand
ACCCTTGGCAATCTGCTCCTTTAGAATATTGACAAGCTGCATATATGCCGGTTCATATGACCGGCGATCTATGTCTGCCTGATTACTCATTATGTTTAGGTGGTTTTATTTTTCCAGCCTCATAAAATTACTATATTTAACCCATGGAATTAATCCATGTCAAGGCCCTGATTAATGATGTACCCTGCCCCCTCGGCTGGTCGTTCAAGAGAGAATAATCCCCAATCATATTCTTTAGCAAGTGCATTACCGATGGGATTATATATTTGATTTTAGTGATATTTTTCAAGAATTCAATATTGCTCTCAGAGGTATCGAATTTTCCCTTGACAAGGTTCAATATATAACTTTATATATTATCCATTAATCATAACCTTTTTTATTATCATGCCCATAGATTTAGTGATGAGAAGGAGAAAACAGGAAAGGGGTAAAAATATGTCTGGGAAATTGGTGGATGCGATAACCGACATGAAGGAAAAGGAAGCCCTCGAAATCGCCGAGGCTTTGATTGATGACGATGAAGATCCGATTAAGATTCTGGATGATTGCACCGAGGCCATGGAGACAGTCGGGAAGCGGTTTGAGAAAGGCCAATATTTCCTTCCAGAACTGATGATGGCCGGTGAGATGTTGAGGGAGATCTCTGAGATGGTCAAACCCAGGTTGAAAGGTGAAGTGACCACGAAAAAACGAGGTAGAGTGCTCATGGGGACCGTGGAAGGAGACATTCATGACATCGGAAAGGATATTGTTTCCTTTATGCTTGACGTTAACGGTTTTGAGGTGCGCGATATTGGCATCGACGTTTCACCTGTCACATTCGTGAAAGAGATCGAGGATTTCCAACCCCAGGTGGTGGGCATGAGCGGCCTTCTCACCCTCGCCTATGACTCCATGAAAAATACGGTTGATGCCATCAAAGAAACCGGCTTGCGTGACATGGTAAAGATCATGATCGGCGGCGGTCAGATGAGCGAAAAGGTGAAGGAGTATGCCGGGGCCGATGCCTTTGGCAAGGATGCCATGGAAGGGGTTGCCCTGGCGAAAAAGTGGATAGGAACGAAATAAGTGGTGTGATGGCGTGCAAAGCCACCAGTCATTTCATGCCTTTTTTCCATGTCACAAGGGAGCTGTCGAGAATGTCATCCACATGGTGGAGTTAATTGAAGAAGGACTTGTGCCTTTACCGTTATTTGAAGGCGATAACACTTCACGTTTAGAGATTATAATAGATATCCCCAGAGGAAGGGCGATTTACTGGTTTGAAGAGGTTGATATTTACAAGGCCAAGGAGATCCTGGGCGATACGGTCTGTTTCAGGGGGAATGTGTCAGGCTTTTTACTGCAACTTGGCACAACTCAACAAGTAAAAGATTATGTTAAAGAGCTTATCGATGTTATTGGCAAAGATGGCGGTCTGATGGTTGATTGTGGAATTTGGTTTGACGAGGCAAAACACGAAAATGTGAAGGCGATGGTAGATTTTACCAAGGAATATGGGGTCTACGGTTGAGCAGACGGGTGTGGAGAGCGAGAAGAAAGATAGTATTTTTTCTACATAAAACATAGAGGCGATGTATGCACTCCGCTGAAAAGTACGATGAACTAAGAAAAAAGACGGTTCCTGGTCTCCTTCTGGAAAGGGCAAAAGCCACCCCACACGATGTATGTTATCGTGCTAAGAAAATGGGCATCTATAAAGAGCGTACTTGGGGTGGCTTTAAGGATAAAATAGCACGATGCGCTCTTGGGCTAGGAAAGTTGGGCCTTAAACGTGGTGACAGACTCGCCTTGATGGGAGACCCCTGCGAAGAATATGTGATCTGTGAATTGGCAGCTCTGGCATTGGGAGCGGTGACCTATGGTATTTATGCAACCTCATCCCGAAAACAGGTGCATGAGCTCATGGAAGATGGTGAGGCATGTATTTTTGTCGCTGAAAATCAGGAGTATACAGATCTCATATTACCCCTTGCCGGTTCTCTCGAAAATTTAAGGCATATCGTTGTTATTGATACCAAGGGACTATCCATTGATGACCAACCTTCCCTGATGACTTTTGATGATCTTATGAGTAATGGGGGGCAGCAATACGCTTTAAATCCTGGAGCCTTTGATGAACTGGTTGGTCAGGTCAGCCCTTCGGACACCGCCTTTATTATCTACACTGCGGGAACGACCGGTCGTCCTAAGGGTGTCATGATCAGCCACGGGAAACATCTTGCTGCGGTATATACGATGATTGATCGATATCCGATTTTGGGTGAGTCTCCCCACAGGACGGTTGTATACCTCCCGCTGTGTAACTTGATCGGTAAAATTGTAGCATTAACCTTGCCTTTGCTTACCCGCATCACTCCCCATTATGGAGAGAGTATTGAGGTGGTAAGAGAAACGATTTTTGAAATTGCTCCCACAGTTCTGTTTACAGTGCCTGTGTACCTCAAAAAATTCACTTCCAGCATTTTCGTCGGAATTGAAAATAGCAGTCCTTTGAAGAAGATTCTCTATCAGGCTTCAGTGAACATAGGTCGTCGCCACCTCAAACGGATATGGGATGGTAAAAAAAACCCTCTGTTGAATCTCCTTTATCTCCTTTGTTACTTCGTGACATTTAGACCCATCCTTAACAAGATCGGATTTAGTAAACTGAAGGTTGTGCTCTCTACGGACTCCCCTCTTCCATCCCAGGTCATGGCCCTGTGGCAAACCTATGGGGTCAACCTGTCTGAATTTTATATACAGACAGAGACCGGTGGGGGCATTATTACCGCACAGGATTCTCCGTTCCCACGTCCGGGAGATGTCGGCTTTACACCTAGCGGTTGGGAGGTCGCCCTTTCAGAGGATGGTGAAATCCTTGTCCGAAGCAGAGACGTCTTCGAAGGTTACTGGAAAGACCCGGAATTGAGTGAAAGCGTCATTGAACGGGAAGGATGGCTCCACACGGGTGACGTGGGAGAATGGACATCTGATGGCTGCCTGAAAATTATAGACCGTAAGCAGTACCTTTCCGTTTCCTCAGATGGAGAAACGTTCAGTCCCACCCGGATTGAGAATATTTTGAAATCCAGTTATTACATTGCCGAGGTTATCGTATTAAATACTAACGGGAAATACCTCTCCGCCCTGGTTGAAGTGGATTTTGAAAGTGTTTCCGCCTGGGCCCGTCTCCACGATATCCCCTACGCCGAGTATCTAAGCCTGGTGCAACGTCCTGAGATTACAACACTGATCGGCGCCGAGGTGGATAAAGCGAACCACAAGTTAGCCCCCCAAGAAAGAGTAAAAACCTTTCGGCTACTTCCCACGCCATTGAAGGCGGGAGAAGAGAATGCCCCTGTGACGCCCACGAGAAAGGCGAAACGTGAAGTGATAGCTGTGAAGTTTGGAGACCTTGCTGAATCCATGTATAAAGAAACATAGGAGAGGTTGTTATCGTAGCTGTTTGTCGGTATGGTATCACCAAGTATAACTTTGAAACCCATAACCTAAAAAAGGAGGTCTAAAATGAAAAGAAAAGGAAGATTTTGTGATCGTTGCTGATTGAGGGTATGGTATGTTGGAGTAAAATAGAAACCTATAACTTAAAAAGGAGGGTTACAATGAAAAGGAAAGGAATGTGGGGAATCCTAATTATTGGTGCACTTTTTGTGCTTTTCATGAAACCTGCATTTGCGGAAGATGCTTATGTGATCGGCTCCAGCATGGGTGTAACGGGGAGAGGGTCAGGGACCCTTGCACAGGTCAAAGAGGCGCTGGATATCTATTTTGCCGAAGTCAATGCCAAAGGCGGCATAAACGGGCATCCTGTAAAAATAATTATCAAAGACAATGTTAACCAGCCTTCGAAGGCTGCAGCCCAGGCGAAACAGCTCGTGACTCAGAACAAGGTCATTCTGCTTATGAACACAAGCTTATCAAGCACCTATGCGCCCATGGTACAGGTCGCCAGGCGGTATAAGGTACCCCTATACTACGCGGGCGCCGTATGCCCCCGGGATGTCTATCCCCCGAACCCGGATCCCTACCAGTTCTGCTCCACAGGTTTCGGTTCAAAAATGGATAGCCATTTCGCACTTGGCGTCATCAAAGATCTCACACCGGGCCCCGTTAAACTCGCGCTCGTTGCCATGAACATTCCGGTTGCGAGGACGGAGATCGACTTTGCCGAAGAACTGTCCAAGACCATGGATGGTATAGATACAGTGGATAAGGAGATCATCCCTCCACCCACCGCGGACTTCACCCCTTTCGCGACCAAGATAAAGGACGCGGGCGCAAACTGGGCCTTCTCCTGGTCTCCATGGTCAACCCAGGTGAAGACATTTGAGGCATTGCGCAAGATCGGATGGGATGGGAAGTATATAACCTATGCCCATATTACTGCGGAAGATGAACTGAAACGGATCAAAGATGATGATTTCATTGTTTTCGGGACGAATGCCTTCTTCACAGATAACACCGAGATCCATAAAGAAATCTTGGCAGCAATCGATAGGAAAAAAACCATTTATCCCTACAGCCAGCTCACCGAAGGTTGGATTACAGCAATGGTGCTCGAAGAGATTTTAAAGAGGACTCCCTGGCCTCCGAGCCGGGAAAAGGTCATTGCGGCTATGAATCAGGTTAAGGTTGAGATGAAGGGCGTCAGGGGCGGACCCCTGGTATGGACACAGAACAACCATTTCAGGCTAATTAATTATTATAGGGCCTACGCATGGGATTCAAAAAAGAACGGGATTAGGATTGTGAAAGACTGGACCGGTCTAAAGGTGCGATAATGGCGATTAAATAGTCTGCCCTTACCAAGGTTAGTTTCGACACATCCCCTAATGAAGCTGGAGTTCTTTGCTTCAGCTTCAAAGGGGATAATGATGCTAACAGAATCCTTCTTGGTAAGACCAAGATCTTTTTAATGCAACCAACCATCCCATCTCTACGAGGCAAATAAATTGCAAAGTCTTGTCAATGTTTTCGTCCTGGCTTCCCTTTATTGTCTGATCTGTTTCGGATATGTTCTCGTTTACAGAACCAGCAGGGTTTTGAATCTGGCCCATGGGGAGCTCATGACCCTTGGGGGGTATTTCCTTTATACTATCGTTTTAAGCCTAACAACACACCCCATAACATCCTTTGTCGTGGCGTCCTTGCTCAGTCTGACACTCGGTTTCCTTGTCTATTTTTTGTTGATGAGATTAATGACCGGAACGTCTATTGTTGCAGCCGTCCTGGTGACCATCGCCCTGGGTATCCTTTTGAGGGGGCTGACGACTTTGAGCTGGACCTCCCAAGATCTTCACCCCTTCCAGTACCTTGGCATGAGTATTGAGCATTATCGCATTACGGAAGGCGCGGTGATTTCGACCTTTGGTATTGTTAAGATGCTCAGTGCTCTTTTCATGTACGTAGGGTTAGTCGTCTGGTTTAAATTCACTCGTTGGGGAACGCGGATGAGAGCTGTAGGTGAAAATCCCTTATTAGCCTCCTTCAGGGGGATTGAACTCCACAAGTATTACGCACTCTCATGGGGGATCGCTGTGTTCAGTGGAGGTCTGGCGGGGATGATTCAGGCCTGCGATTCCGGGCTGGAGCCCGAGATGTTCGTTATCGGGCTGAAAGCAATTCCTGTGGTGATGGTGGGAGGGCTTGATAGTCTGGGAGGCGTCATCCCCGGGGCCTTTGTCGTTGCTGCAGCGGAGATTCTTGCCATTAATTATATCAGCCCACAAGCCAGTGAGGTTGCACCATTTGCCGTCTTATTGGGCATGTTATTGGTCCGGCCCTGGGGCCTCTTCGGGACCAAGGAAGAACTAGAAAGAGTCTAATATGTCCTACGCGAGTGGATATTTCAAAACATCCTATGCAGGAGACTTGAGCCTCATTGAGACCCGTACCCAATGGGTGTGTCTTATTCTATTTTTAGGTTTTTTGATAGCCTACCCCTTTTTTGTTTCTCCATTCCTATTGGATTTAGCCAGTCAAGTCTTTCTGGCGCTCATTGCTGCTCTAGCATTGATGCTGCTGACCGGATATGCGGGACTGATTTCCCTTGGACATGCAGGCCTGATTGCCGCAGGGGCTTTCACAACTGCTATACTCTTCAAAGAACTGGAAGCCCCCATCTTCGTCACCCTTCCGGCTTCCGGGCTCGTTGGAGCCATCCTCGGAATAATCTTTGGGCTCCCTTCCCTGAGATTGAAGGGCCTCTATTTGGCCTTGAGCACGCTGGCCCTTCATTTCATTGTGACATATCTTGGTTCGGAATATGAGACCAACAGGGGTTACGCCACAGGCGTCGTGATCGATCCGCCCCTGATCGGGCCGGTGACGATTGAAGATCCCCGCCTCTGGTATTTCTTGCTGCTTCTCGCAGCCTTTCTGGTCTGCCTGTTAGCAATTAATCTGGTCCGCTCCCGAACAGGGAGGGCCTGGATGGCCATCAGGGCCCGTGATGTGGCGGCTGAAGCCTTTGGGATAAACGTCGCTTTTTATAAGGTTTTAGCATTTGTTGTGAGTTCGGCACTAACCAGCATAGCAGGCTGTCTCCTTGCTTATTACAGGGGGTTTGTCTCTGTCGAGGCCTTCTCTTTGTTGATGACCATCGAATATGTGGCCATGGTCATAATAGGCGGACTTGGCTCCATCCTAGGCGCCATATTCGGCACCGTCTTCATTGTATTGCTCCCTTACCTTATAGATGAAGCAGCAGAGACCTTTACGGTGCCCGCTCGAGTGAGCACCTATCTCTTTGCCGTAAAATATGCTAGTTTCGGCATGATTATGATCATTTTCCTGGTGCTTGAACCAAGGGGCCTTGTGGGTATCTGGAAACGGATCCAAAACTATTTTCTTCTCTGGCCTTTCAGACACAGAGACCTGGGGTGAGTTCACTATGGATAACAGAGC
Source organism: uncultured Desulfobacteraceae bacterium (assembly GCA_964423495.1). Taxonomy (GTDB): domain Bacteria; phylum Desulfobacterota; class DSM-4660; order Desulfatiglandales; family Desulfatiglandaceae; genus CAYRFN01. Next base: position 3,999 of record CAYRFN010000126.1, on the reverse strand, counting down.
AAAAAAGGTGATGCTGGAAATAGAAAAACTGGAAGTAGTATATCATAATGTCTCAACAGCGGTCCAGGGCGTAACACTCGAGGTCAGGGATCACCAGATCGTCGCCCTTCTGGGAAACAACGGGGCTGGCAAAACGACCACCTTGAGGGCAGTATCCGGGTTTCTGGCAATGGACAATGCAAAGGTCTCCGACGGGTTTATCAGGTTTGCTGGAGAGGAGATCCAAAACAGACCACCTCACGCCATCGCCAAAAAAGGGATCGTGATGGTGCCGGAGCGGGATAAGATCTTTGAAAATCTCACAGTGGAAGAAAACTTATTGGTATCTGTCACGAATATGGGTGGCAAGGAAAAAACGAAAGGACTCTATGACCTCATCTTTGAATATTTTCCGCTCCTTAAAGGGGTAAGAAACAGAGTAGGCGGCTACCTCAGTGGTGGGGAGCGCCAGATGCTCTCCTTATCCACTGCCCTCCTTTGCAGGCCCGTGCTGTTGCTTGTGGATGAATTATCTTTAGGACTGGCGCCGATCATTGTCGATGAACTCATGAATTTAGTAAGAATCATAAGGGGTGAACTTCGTATCACCGTGCTCCTGGTGGAACAAAACGCATCGGCTGCTCTCGAAATCGCAGATTTTGGTTACGTTATAGAAAATGGGCGTATCGTCTTTTCAGGAGATCCCCTCAGGCTTAAGGGTAACGAGGAGATCCGGGCATTCTATCTGGGCCAGGGGGAAAGAGAATCACAAAAGAGCTATCGAAATGTTAAACAGTATCGACGCACCCGAAGGTTCTACGGCTAAGCCTGTTCATCTGAAGTTTGACGGCATTCACCTGTCAATAGGCGGCTTGCAGATCCTTAATGATATCTCATTGAATGTCTATAAGGGGGATCTGTTTGCCCTGATTGGGCCCAATGGTGCGGGGAAAACGAGTTTATTGAATTGCATCAGCGGTATTTATCATTCCACTAAGGGAAATTTTCTCTTTGAGAAAAAAAATCTCACGGGGATCAAGCCCCATGAAGCGGCCCTGGTCGGCATTGCACGAACTTTTCAGTATGCAGAGATTTTTCGGGACATGACCGTTCTTGAGAATCTGATGGTAGCCAGGCACATTAAGATGAATAACGGCTTCCTGTCCGATTGCCTATTCTGGGGGAAAAACAAAAAAGAAGAGGTTCGGCACCGTGAAGAGGTTGAGCGGATTATCGAATTCCTGGAACTAGAGAATTATCGTAAAAGTGATGCAGCGAGTTTGCCCTATGGGATCCAGAAGATCGTGGGCTTGGGAAGGGCGCTGGCTGTTGAGCCAAAAATCCTGCTCCTCGACGAACCCTCCGCTGGAATGAATCGCCGGGAAAAGGAAGATCTGGCCCGTTTCATTCTTCGAATCAAGGATGAAACCGGTGTAACCATGTGCTGGGTTGAACACGATATGCAATTAGTCGGGGATCTTGCAGATAGGATCGTCGTCCTGAATTACGGGACGAAAATTGCGGAAGGGAAACCTGATGATGTATTGAAAAATCCAGAGGTGATCAAGGCCTATCTTGGGAGTAAGGAATCTTAGTTTGGAAGCCGATCCTAAAAGGTTCTTTATCCTTATCACAGAGACCACAGAGCCACTGACGGTTTGATCTGGACTTCTGAATTCAACCTGGAAAATGAACAATTAGATTGGGAGGAATGATCATGTCTGACGCGATTCAGAAAAAATATGAGGAGAGGCTTGCCCGCTATCAGGCAGCCATCGACTTAAAGGTGCCTGATAGAATCCCGATCTCTACCGGCTCGAACAACCTGGCAGAGGTTTACGCGGGCAACACGAAACAGGAGTTCATCTATAACGCAAATCAATGGACCGAGTCCGATCGAAAGTTCGTAAAGGATTTTCCGGAGGTCGATAACCTGCGAAGCGGCAGGTTCTGGGGACCCCTTTTGGATACCACCGGTTGGAATTTGTACAAACTGTCCGGAAGGGATATCCCCCCGAACGTGCAGTTTCAGTTCATCGAAGGCGAACGGATGAAAAGCGACGAGTACGATCTTCTTATTAAAAATCCAGCTGAGTTCATATTTGAGCGGGTTCTCCCAAGGGCTTTTAACGAGTTCAAAGAACTCGGTTCCATGAGGTCCTACATGGCGTTCCTCAAGGGAGGGATAGCCGCCATGATGCAGAGGGCTTTGATGAGACAGAGGAGCGAAATTCTCGAGAAGGAGCTGGGCATGCCCTCACCCATAGCCGGTTACATGTTGGCCCCCTTTGATTACCTGGCCGACGGCCTGAGGGGATTGACCGGAATCATGGTGGATATCTTCAGGCAGCCTGACAAGGTCTTGGAGGCGTGCGAAGCCATCCTTCCCCACATCGTCAACACGGCCCTCGCCTTTGCAGACCCTTTAAGGCGTTATCCCATCTTCATGCCCTTTCATAGGGGGTGTCACCCTTTTCTCTCTCCCAAACAGTTTGACACCCTTTACTGGCCTTCCCTTAAAAAGGCGATGATGATGCTGATCGATGCCGGTTATTCCATCAGGGGTTATCTGGAGGGCGATTGGGGCCCCAACTGGGAGCATTTCTGCGACATGCCCAAAGGCAAAATATTGTGCGACATTGATGTCCAGGGAGATATTTTCAAGGCCAAGGAGGACCTGAAAGGGCACCAGTGCATTGCCGGCGGCATGCCCGACTCGATGCTCATCCTGGGTTCTTCCGATGAGGTCAAGGCGATGACGAAGCGTCTATGTGAGACCGTCGGCAGGGATGGGGGGTTCATCATCAACGGAGGATGCGCCATACCCTATGACACAAAACCTGAGAATTACCGCGCCATGATCGATGCGGTCCTGGAATACGGGCGTTATAAAGACTCGATTGATTTTGAACCGCAAATCAACCCGAATCCACCTGCGGGTTGGACCCCCCCGCCGAAAGGCGTGATTACCCCATGGGAACAGAAGCTTAAAGAGCTGGGTGAGATTCAAGGCGATGAAAACCTTATAAGAGTGGGTTGGGAAACCCTTGAACACATGGCCTTCAACTGGCTTTGGACATGGATCTGGTAGCCTGAGTCTGGCCGAACAGGTATGGATATCATAGATTTTTTTTAGTGGAGGATGTCATGAGCAATTTATCGGAGCTGGCACAGAGCTTAGTAGATTTAAAGGAGGAGGAATTTCTCGAATTGGTGAAGCAAAGGATAGATAACGGTGAAGATCCGATAGAAATTCTTCAGGAATGCAATGCGGGAATGGTTGAAGTCGGTATGCGTTTTGAGAGGGGCGATTACTTTATCAGCGAACTCATCATGTCCGGTGAAATACTGAAAAAGGCGATGGTTCGCCTCGAACCGTTCTTGGGTGACTTGAAAAAGAGCCCATCTAAGGGAAGAGTGGTGATTGGGACTGTCAAAGATGATATCCATGACATCGGGAAGAACATCGTAGCCACCTTATTAAGAGGTGTCGGCTATGAGGTCGTGGACCTGGGTACCGATGTGGAGGCAGAAAAATTTGTAAATGCCGTTAAAGAAACCAAGGCGAAAGTTCTCGGCCTTAGTGCCCTTCTTAATTTCACCTATCCCCGTATGAAGGAGGTTGTTGATGCCCTTAAAGATGCCGGAATTCGGGACCAGGTCACCGTCATCATCGGTGGTGCTCCATGCAATGAAGAGGTTCGCAAGTCGGTGGGAGCGGATCATTTCGCCACCAACGCAACAAAAGGGGTCAGGGTCTGCCAGGAAGTCTATGGGTAGTGATAAAAAACTCTGGAATTGACGTTGAATGTACCGGTTTATAAATTAAGGTAGGAGGCTTTTGCAAGGAAAACAGTGTGCCTTGGATTCCCGTCCGGAAACCATCGCCATCCCCTTCCATGTAGGTTCGGTACAAAGTTTTTAAAATAAAATTATTTTCAATTTATTGTAATACTTACGAGGCGTTTAATAATGGAAACCAAAGTATCAAGTGCAAAAAAGGAGATCATCATAAGTGAC
>CAYRFN010000125.1:0-10950 GCA_964423495.1 uncultured Desulfobacteraceae bacterium | reverse complement strand
TTTACGCTGAAAATTTACCAGGCTTTCTTCAACTAATTCGGAGAAGAACCTAATTTCTAAAGTATATCATACTTAAGTCAAACATAGACTTGGGTGACCCCTTTACAAAAGGCTTGTTATGCCTTTTCAGTAAGTCTCTTAATTGGGGCCATATCTAAAGACCCCAAAAAAACCACTCGTGGGATCGAAAATTCCAAGGTCAAGATGTCTAAAATGCCATACAATTTTCTTAGTGTTGACCGCTTCGATCCCTGAACCTTTGTATAGGCTGCGAACAAACGTAATGTCATCAAGTTTCGGATCAATTTCCCTAATGACACGAACATATTCCTGTGCAGCCATAACTGTATTTAATGAATGGCCAGAAGTGGTAATCATAGAAGGCACAACGATACTGCCAGGCAAGGTACCTCTCACAGAACGCTCATCAAATATTGACCATAAGAATTCTCTGTCTTTTGTTAATGATTCTGAAGGATTGTCAGGTGATTCAAAAACACTATGATTTAATATGGCCAAAACTGTAAATGTATCCCTGGTAACGTGGGCGAACAGCACATCATTAGTTCTTTCGGCATGTGTCATTCCTGCTTTCACTTCACCAAGATGAAAATGATGATACCCCATTACATTCAATATAAAATCTTTATCATCCCATGAATCTTCACGGGAACACGGGTTGTCGGAAGAGAGGGAAAAACCTCGCACGCTGGCATTTAGTGAAAGGAATGGAGTTAGATCATCCCCCTTTCTAACTTTATCCAAAAAAGTTTCTATTTGTTCTTTTAATAAATTCCATCTGGCATCATTCTTGGCAGAATCCTCAATAACGACCCTTCTTTTCCATTGCCCAATAAAGCGAAGCTGCCAATTAATAAACACAATAAGCAAGTCAGTCAGATGCTTATTCTGAAGAGCAATCAATGACTCCTTGTTATTCGGAACTCGTGGTATAGCGCTTATAATTTCAGAGCGGAGCTTTTTAACTCGTTTGCTTTCCATTACATCGGCCATTTACACACCTTCTTTCTGGCATAACACATGGCTCAGTGGGAGCCGGCTTTTTCGGCGATCCACTGCAGCCGGTTGTTGGGCGGCTTATGGGTGAACGAACTCTCGCTCATAGTATTCTTTCGCATCAGCCTGCTTCGTCTTTGTCAAGGTGAGAATCTCTTCGTAATTCTCTTCGAGTATCCGCAGGACAATCCGATCTATAAAATTCTTCGCACACAGCCCACCCAGGATTGAGAGAACTTCCCGTTGTTCCATACCTTTGCGATAGGGTCTGTCCTCGGCTAATGCTGTAAATATATCTGCAACGGTCATGATCCTTGCGCCGATGCTGAGTTTGTCAGCCCCAAGATGGAATGGATAACCGGACCCATCCAACCTCTCGTGATGAAAGACTGCCCATTCAGCGATTTGCAGAATTCCCCCGATCGTATTCAGCACGGTATAAGTGAAGTAGGTATGCTGCCGCATGATGGCGGTTTCCTCTTTGTTTAGCTTATCGGGTTTATTCAAAATCGAATTGGGTACTACCATCTTACCTAAATCGTGTAAATTGCCTGCCACCTCCATTAGCCCTATTTCGGTTTCGGTCAACCCCATGAACCGAGAGATTGTGGATGCGGATGTGGCAACCCCAGTTGAATGGGTGGCGGTGAAGCGGGAACGAAAGTCAATTATGTTTCGAAACAATTCGGAGATTGGTTTAAGGAAAACAAGATCTATTTCTACCCCTCGGGTAGGCCCATCATGTAAAAGGAGCGAATACAATCTTGGCGAGACGAGATCGAGCCAGAAGTCCTCTCGAACCGCTACAGATTTAAATATCTGGACTATCTCTGGGTCAATCGCAGTTCCCGATAAGGCGCCAATCTTGGCGACCAGTTCTTGATCTTGGTGAAGGATGTAAGTTTGCCGATCTATTGACCGCTCCAGTACGTCTGCCAGCAATAGAATCTGCGAAGAGAATATGTATGGTTCTCTGGTTCCTCCTCCAAAAGATTGCCATTCTGTGTGGTGGAATTTTACAATCTTTGAGGATGACCCAAACAGAGGGAGATGCTTGAGAACACGTTCGCCCAAGATGCAATGAAGTTCAGTATCGGTGATTTCCCCTTGGTGGAGGCTGATCTTGTTTTCAAGGGACAATGCACCTATATCATGAAGCAATGATGCGATAAAGAGCTGATCTATCTTAGTGGGTGGCAAGCGGGCAGCCCTGCTTATTTCCCAGGCAATAAAAGCTGTACGCAATTGATGCTGAGCCAGTTCAGGGCTAGCCAGGTCAAGAGCATCGGATAGAGAAAGAATTAGATTTAACAAGTTTATGGAAATATTTTGATACATACCTCATCTCCTAAACAATCACCGTCCCAATTCACTGGCAGAGTCCTGTAAGAACTGAAAGTATATTTTCCGAAGATATACCCACTTCCCGATCTGAAGAGAGTATTGTGCGTCCAACGCCCTGCGGATCACCTGCAAGTCTGGGAATAAACCCGAAGGGTTTATGGACAGACGCTGTCAGGTGAATCCGCTTGATGTGAGGCGCTTCGCGCCGAACAGCAAGGGGATGATATCCGCAGGGCGATGTTGCCGGCGCGAAGCGTCCGGCAACATCAAGTAAGTATATAGTTTCTGGATAACTAACAAAAATAAAAAGTCTTGATGGGGGAATTATGGGTAATTTTTTATGTTTTCTAGCCTGATAATATGTAAATAATCATATTATCCATAAAACCCGATAAATACATGATGAAAAAATACCTGCTGAAATACAGACTCGCTATGAGTCTCTTTTAGTCAAAAAGGAATCCCAAAAAGATTCCATTCCGATTATAGGAAATGGCTACAATATTAATTGGATTTCTGCCACAAATGTTGTTTTGAAAAGTCAAATAGGAAAGTCAATCTCATTTTAAAAAGAAATTGAAGGGGAAAAGAACAAACTGATCAGCAACAAAAACAGGCATCTCATGCGATATCGATATATTATGAAATCGAATCAACTCATTATGGCAGGATAACAATATTTAAGAATAAAAATAAGAAATTATCAACTAAAAAAGAAGATTTGAAATCAACTAAAAGAGCCCCACCTAATACTCAAAAAACCCCTCATAAAACGAGGATCAAGGGGACTCTGGTTTATCAGTGTCCCTTTTCTCCACAGGCCTTACAACATCAGGATTTCTGTATATTATTTGCCTTTTGCTTAAAAAATCTTTTATCTGGTTGATATATTTTTCATTCTGTCTTACTAAAATAATAGCAACTTGAATCGGTATCCCTTGTTTTTGTACCATTTCAACAGCAGACACTAAAGTGCCTAAAGTTGGTGTAAGCGCTTTCAGCGCAAAGCATTTTTAATAGACGAGATCGAAAAAACATGCATATACGACTGAGACCTTTATTATAGATTGAAGGGAGATTATTTTATGGCTCTGAACGTAGCGCTTGACATTGGAGGAACCTTTACCGATCTGATCATTGTCGATGAATCGACCGGTTCACTGGCCCATGCGAAGAGTTCGACGACGCCCTATGATCTGACTATCGGTATCCTCAACTGTTTAAAGAAAAGCGGCATCGACCTGAAGCAGTGCCGGAGTTTCGTCCACGGGACGACCGTGGCCATCAACACCGTCATTGAGGGGAAAGGGGCAAATATGGCCCTGGTCACGACCAAGGGCGCCAAGGATGTCTATCGAATAGGCCGGGGGAACAGACCGGAATCCTACAACATCTTCTTCAAGCGTCCTGTGCCGCTGGTTGCGAGACGTTTCACCTTTGAGGCGAATGAAAGACTCCTGGCTTCAGGAGAGATTTTGACACCTCTGGAGGCAGAGGACGCCGACCGCATCGCAAAGGCCGTTGCAGGTGTGTCCCCTGAGGCAATCGCCGTCTGTTTTCTGCATTCCTATATCAATCCATCCCATGAGGCGATGATGGGAGAGGCCCTGAAAAAGCTTCTGCCCTCCACTTATATTTCCCTGTCCCACGAAATCCTGCGTGAATACCGTGAGTACGAAAGGACTTCCACAACCGTGGTCAACTCTTATATCGGCCCGATCGTAAAAAGGTATCTCGAGGACCTGGAAAAACTGATTGACTCCATGGGGTTCCCCGGGGAACTCCTGATCATGCAGTCAAACGGGGGTGTGATGTCACCCGGTGTGGCCAAAAAAGTCCCTGTGGCCATGATGGAATCCGGTCCGGTAGGAGGGATTATCGCCTCGGCCGAAATCGGGAAAAGGCTCGGGTTTAAGGATGTGATCGCCTTCGACATGGGAGGGACGACGGCAAAGTCGAGCCTTATCAAAGACGGAGAGGCCTCGGTGGCCGATGGGTACTATGTCGGGGGCTATGCAAGCGGCCAGCCGGTGATGCTGCCCGTGATCGACGTGGTGGAGGTCGGCGCAGGAGGTGGAAGCATCGCCTGGATCGATGATGTCGGCGGTCTCAAGGTCGGCCCCCAGAGCGCCGGCGGCCATCCCGGTCCGGTCTGCTATGATCAGGGGGGAGAAGAACCCACGATTACGGACGCCAATGTCATTCTGGGACGCATCGGCAGTGAGACCTTTCTTGGCGGTGAGATGCCGCTGAATGTGGAAAAGGCCCGAAAGGCCATCCAAGAAAAGATCGCTTCAAAACTCGGTCTTTCCGTGGAGGAGGCGGCTCTCGGGATCATTCAGATCGCTGTGGCCAAGATGTCGCTCGCAGTGCGGGGGGTTTCCGTGGAAAGGGGTTACGACCCACGGGATTTTGTCCTGGTGGCATCCGGCGGTGCGGGCCCCGTTCACGCCCTTGCTATTGCGAGGGAGCTGAAAATTCCCAGATTGATTATCCCCTTGCTGCCCGCCCATTTTTCGGCCATGGGCATGTTGATGACGGACATAAAACACGATTTTATCAGGACCTATTACAAGCCCCTTAAAGAGGCAGATTTTGATGAGATCAGGCAGATTTATGATGAGATGGTCTCGATTGGCAGAAATACCATAGCCAAGGAAGGGTTGGAAACAGATGCGGTCAGGACCCAGGCCTTTTTTGATCTGAGGTATATCGGTCAGGAATTTTTTCTGACCATTCCCGTTTCCGAAGAGGAAATCTATGCAGGAAACCGCGAGGCCATCCGTTCGAGTTTTGACAGTCTCCATGACATGCGGTACGGGCACAAGGCGGCTGAAGAGCCCCTGGAGATCGTAAACGTGCGTCTGACCGCCTACGGGGTTCGAAAAAAGGCCTCTTTTGCGGAAAAGAAAACATCCCGGGAGGACGATGCGGTTAAAGGGTACCGGGATGTTTTCATCGAAGATACGAAAAAGGCCCTCAAATGCCCCATATACGACAGGGAGGCCCTGTCAGCCGGCGATGTTGCGAAGGGGCCTGCCATCATCGAGGAGTATGCCTCAAATACCTTTTTATCCTTTGGAGATGAGGCCCGTCTCTCTGAATTTAACGACATCATTATTACGGTGGGGGATAAACAATGAAATTAGATCCGGTAACCTTGGAGGTGATTCGAAACGCTCTGCCCGCAATTTCCAATGAAATGTCCTTTGATCTGCGGCGGACTTCATACAACATGATGATCTATGAAGTTGGAGACTACTGCTGCTCCCTGATGGACGTGGAAGGTAACCTCCTTTCACAGAACACAGGGGGCGTCTCGCATTTCGTATCCGACCTCGGCGTGGTCATCCAGGACGGCGTAAAAAAGATCGGAAGAGAGAATTTTCACCCTGGTGATGTGGTGATTACCAACCATCAGGCCGTGTGCGGCCAGCACCTGAACAACATATGCATCTATGTCCCTTTTTTCTTTGAAGGAGAACTGATCGGCTTTCCCATCATTCGGGCCCATTGGGTGGATGTGGGCGGCATGAGCACGGGCTTCGGGGCCCAGGCCAATGTCTTCGACCCCTGGATGGAAGGACTGCAGCTCGATCAGTTGAAAATCTACGAAGAGGGTGAACCCAGAAAGGATCTCCTCAAGGTCATTGCGGACAATATCCGATACCCGGATGCCGCCATGGGGGATATGAGGGCCCAGATCGCGGCCTGCCAGCTCGCCCTGAAGAGGCTGGAAGAGCTCTTCAGCAAGTACGGGAGGGATGTCATTTCTGCCTGCGTGGAAAGGATTTTCGCCGACACGGAGGCGACCTGCCGCAAAGTGGTTGAAGGGATCCCTGACGGCGTGTACGAGGCGGAAAGTTTTATAGATGACGACGGATTGGAAAAGGGGGTTCCGGTCCCGATCAAGGCCAGGGTGATTGTCTCGGGAAGCGATATGACCATTGACCTTTCCGAATGTTCCCAGCAAGTCAAAGGGGCCATCAACTCCCGGACCCTTGCCGGGGGCAGGGTGGCCTACAAGGCTTTGACCGTGCCCATGGACCCGGTCAACGAGGGGTCCTTTGCCGCCCTTAAAGTCATTATTCCCGAAGGCAATTTCATGATGGCCAAGTTTCCTGCAACTATGTCCGGATGGAGTACCCCGATACCCACGGTGATCGATACCATTTTCAAGGCCCTGGCTCCCGCCATACCCGACAGGATCCCGGCCGCCCACCTCGGTGTCCTCGGGGGAACCATCGTTTTCTTCGGCTATGATCCGAAAAAGGAAAAGAGCTTCCTGGTCCAGAGCATTGAAGGCGGCGGCTGGGGCGGTCGGCCCTTTGAAGACGGTGAGTCGGCCTCGGTTTCCGTGTGCCAGGGCGATGTCCGAAATGCACCCCTGGAAAATATCGAGCTGAAGTGTGCCGTCGTTATCGAGGAGAGGGCGCTCCGCCAGGACTCCGGTGGACCGGGTAAATTCAGAGGGGGGCTGGGTCTGGATACAAAGGTCCGGAACCTTGTAGAGGGGAAGTGGAACCTCATACAGACAGGGCGTCGACGTTGTCCCCCCTGGGGACTCACCGGCGGTAAAGACGGGAGTCCCTCGGACCGTTTTCTGCGCCTGCCCGGGCAGGAGGAGTGGAAAAGCGTGGATGTATCTTTCCACCCGGTCCCGGCAAACACACAGGCCATCATCCGCACGGCAGGCGGAGGAGGATGGGGGAACCCCCTGGAAAGGGATCCTGAAAAAATACTGAAGGACGTCCTCGAAGGCCTGATTTCTTTAGAATCCGCTAAAAAGGATTACGGAGTTATGCTTAAGCCCGTAAAAGGCCAGGACCCTTATGAACTGGACCTGGAAGCGACCCGTGAGACAAGGGAGGAGATAGGGAGGAAACGGCCATGACTTTGCTGGACAACCTGGCTGAATTCGTATCGGACCTTTCCTTTGACAGTATTTCCGCACATACCCTGGAGAAGACGGAACTCCATGTCTTCGATGTCCTCGGGGCCATGCTTGCCGGGGCTTCCTCGGAAGAGAGCAGTGCGATATCCGGTCTGTTCGAAAAAATGATTCCCTTTGACGGAGATAGGGATATCCCGGTGGCCGGTTTCGGGTTCGCCGCCCCCCTGCCCCAAGCGGCCGTCATCACCTCCCTCTCCGCTCGGATGACGGAAATAGACGATATTCACCTCCTCTCCTGCACAACACCCGGCTCCATCATCGTACCCACGGCCCTTTCCGCCGCCTGTTACGCTGGGGAGAACGGGAAGCGCTTTTTTGAAAGCGTCCTGGCAGGATACGATCTCATCACCCGCCTTGGCACCGCGGTGAACGGGCCCGTCATTCTCTACCGGGGGATTTGGCCCACCTATCTTTTCGGGGCCATAGGCGCGGCCGCGGTAGGGTCCAAGATATTCGGTTTGAACAGGGCGCAAATAAAACATGCCCTTGCCATTGCCCTGACCATGTCTGCAGGTCTGGCCGGCAAGATCCCCACGGGATTGACCTCCCGATGGTTGACGCTTGGCTGTGCCCTTCAGAACGGGCTTACGGCGGCTCTCGCAGCAGAGTCCGGGTTTTCCGGAGATCCTGCCGTGCTCGACGGGCCCTTCCCTTCCGTTTACGGCCTGGACCTCGACACCGGCATCCTGCTGGACGGGTTGGGTGAGAAATTTGAAATCGAGGAAATGAGCCTCAAACCCTTTTGCACGGCCCGCCAGGCCTTATCCTCCATAGAAGCCTTTAGCCGGCTGCTTTCGACCCGGGAAATCGACCCTGAATCAGTTGAGGAGATCAAGGTCACTATTCCACAGCAATACAGTCAGATGATCAATCACCCGACCTTCCCGGAGTCAAGAATGCCGTCCATCGTCAGTGTCCAGTATCAGATGGCCCTTTCAGCCTTTGATGAGGAGGGCCTCTTTGATCTGCAAAGAAAAAACCTCCGAGATGACGACAGGATCCGGGGCTTCATCAAAAAAGTCCATGTTAACACCTCGCCTGAATACACCGCCCTCTTCCCCCAAAAATGGCCGGGAAAGATCACACTGAAGGCGGGGAAGAACACCTATGAACAAGAGATTCTCGATCCTCTGGGCTCCCCTGTCCATCCCATGAATTGGAGAGATGTGGAGCAGAAGCTCAAGCGGGTTACCGAAGGTATTCTCGATCCTGCCCAGGTGGAAAACCTGGGCGCAGGGGTGAGGGCTCTCAAGAGTTGTCAAAAACTGGATGACTTTATCAAGAGTATCCCCATCATGCAACAGGGGGAATAAATAAGGAGCCGTCCATGCCACAGGAAAACCTGAAACTGGAAAGGGCTGTTGAGGCCATCGGGGAAAAAGGTCTCGACGGATTGATCGTCTACTCAAACGGCACCTGCGATATATTAGGGGCAAAGAACCTCTTTTACTTTGCAGAATTCAGGCCTCTGGGCCCCCACAACGCCGCCGTCATCTCAAAAAGCGGAGAGGCGGTCCTCCTGGTTGAACCGGAGTGGGATGCCGCCCGGGCAAAAAGGTTCAGCTGGATCAAGGATGTCAGGGGCACCGCGGATTTCATAAAAACGATGCCCGATCTCATGGATGAATTCAAGCTGACCCGTAAAGTGGGTATCGTGGCATACAAAGAAATGACTGAAGCCGTCTATAAATGTATCGGGGAAAAAGCGGATACGGAAACGGCGGATAATGTCATCGTCGAGATGGCCTATAATAAAACCGAAAAAGAGGTGGACATCGCCAGGGAAGCGGGTAGAATAACGGATAAAGGCTTTGAAGCCCTGTTGAAACACGCCCGAGTCGGCATCACTGAATACGAACTCCTGGCCGAAATCGAGTTTGAAATGCGAAAGGCCGGCGCGGACGACATTTTTAATTTCATGAGTTCGGAAAAACAGAACTTTGCCATGCATTCCCCCACGGATAAAAGACTATCACCGGGTGATATCGTGATCGCCGAAATTACGGCGGCCTTTGAAGGGCAGTTTATCCAGCTCTGCAAAACCGTCGTCTTAGGCAGGCCCGATCCTGTTTTAGCGGAAAAATACGACATGCTCCTCCAGGCCCTCGACGCGTCACTGGGAGAGATAAAACCGGGCATCTCTGCGTCGCAAATTTCAAGGTCCATGAACAAAGTCATCAGTGATGCAGGGTATGCCAAGTACTGCTACCCCCCTTACATGAGGGCAAGAGGCCATGGGATCGGCGTGGGTTCAATTGCCCCGGGCGCCGTCATCGACGATGATACGGAAGGGATTCTGAAGAAGGGACAGGCCCTTGTCGTCCACCCAAACCAGTTCCTGCCCGAGACGGGTTACCTGGCCTGCGGAGAAACGGTACTTGTCACAGATACCGGCATGGAGCGCCTTTCGGAAACGGAAAACAAACTTTACACAATAGCGGTATAATGATGGAAACTTTGCAGCCCACTTTGAAAAGAGGCCGGGATGTTTGGGACCGGATCAATATGCCGGAGATGGAATTTCATCTGAGAGTGGAAAAGATTCGAGAGAAAATGCAAAGGGAAAGTATCGACTGTATTCTTCTCTACGGCAAGGGTGCGAATGAATACGGCAACCCCTGCTACATCAGCAATTTCGCCATAAAAATGCCCCGGGGCGCGCTTGTGGCTATTCCCTTGAAAGGGGACATCACCCTGATTGTGGACGGGTTTTCCCGGGACCAGCCGGCGGTGAAAAGTGTCACATGGATCGACAGTATCAGATCCTGCCGCGATGTGGCTCAGGAGTGCCGGGATCTCCTCAAGGAACAAAACCTTATCCCTTCAACCCTGGGTTTTGCAGGCCTCAAGGAGCTTATGCCCTGCCCCCAGTTTCAATCTATCATCAATGCCCTTGGCCAATGTAAAATCGTCGATGCCCAGCCCATCATTAATAAGATGAGGTTGGTGAAATCCTTCCGGGAGCAGGACCAGATTCGTCGATCTTCCCGTATTATTCAAAGGGCCTTTGACCGTGTCTGCAGTTCGCCTTTATCTGAAATGAATGAAAGGGTTTTAGAAGCGACCCTCGATTACATCGCTCGCATGGAAGGGGCTGAAGACATCAGGATTCTTGTGGCCAGGCCCATGGAGAGCGGCTGGACCATGAGGCCTGCTGAAAATCGAGACATCTCAGATGGAGAAAATGTCATCACCTATGTAGCCGTCGCCTTTGAACGCTACTGGTCGGAGGGAATCAGAACCTTTGCGGCCGGCCCGTCACATTTCAAAGAGAAAACATCCGAAGACGCCGCTGCCCTGTATGAAAAAATTCTCCAGATGATCAGACCCGGTGTGGCCATTACCCAAGTCTACAGAGATGCCCTCGGCGAGATGCAAAAAAGTCCCATGGAATACCTCCCGCAATACGGCCTGGGTCAAGGTATCGGGCTGGGCCCACGTGAACTTCCCAGGCTCACCATAGAATCGCAGGATCATTTCATCGAAAATATGTGCTTCACCCTGCGCCTGGCCCTGAAAGACAAAGAAAACGTTTCTCTCATGACAGGAGATACAATCCTTCTATCAAAGAACCATAGGGAATTATTACCTGAATTTTGCACCGGAATCTAAAAAATACTTGAAAAACCACCTGG
>CAYRFN010000124.1:0-10982 GCA_964423495.1 uncultured Desulfobacteraceae bacterium | reverse complement strand
TACTTTACGCTGAAAATTTACCAGGCTTTCTTCAACTAATTCGGAGAAGAACCAATTATTTTTTACTGCTTTCGTCCCATTCACCTGTTGTCACATCCCTTGTGCACCCGCCATATAATTTTCTGTATTTTGCAGTTTCAATAATTCAAACAATGTCAAATTCAAAATAAAAGCAATATTTCCAACTCTGATAAAAGCAATATTTCCAACTCTGAAGGTCTTGTAAATGTAGATCTAGGTAAAATATCATATCTGCATGATATTTTCATCCTTTTATGTTTGTCAAACGATTTAATTCACCATCCTAAAATATCACCGGATTTAGATTTTAACAACAGTCAGACATATCGAGAACCGAATTCCAAAGAAGCCGGCTTTCGATATACCTGAATAAAGTTTAACCATAAAAATTCGTTAACCCCTTTTTCAACGCAAATTCAAAAGCGACCTCGCGTTTTCCTCAAAGATCTTCTTTCTGTCCGATCCGGCTATGGCTATTTCGTTTATAGTCTGGATTGCGATCTTGATTGAATATTCACCCTGCTCTCTTCCAAAAGGCATATCTGTGGCGAAGATCACACGCTCAGCCCCAAAGAAGGCATGGCCGCACTCCAAGCCAGGTGTATTTCCATCAATCGCCGTATCACCATAAAACATGCGAAAGTATTCAATGGGTGGTTTCGTAAGATGACTCAGGGCTGAATTTGGGTTCATTCTCATGTATGTGTTAAGCCAACTGTCTACTCTTACGCCGAAGAAAGGCATGCCGCCTCCGCAGTGGTGCGTTATCAACTTGAGATTGGGAAATTTTTCCATCACCCCGCTGACCACTAACCGGGACATGGCCAGTTGCGTCTCATAGGGCCAACCTAAGGCCCCATAAAGATTATATCTTGACTCCTTTTCAGTCTCATAATCGGCTACCATCTGGTCTCTGCGCGGGTGGATCCAGATGGGCAGATCGTGATGTGCCATCAGTTCATATAAGGGCGTATAATCCGGCAGGTCCAACGGCTTCCCGTTTATGTTGGTATAAATAAGTACGCCTTTCAGCCCAAGATGCTTGATTGCCCGATCAGCCTCCCCTAATGCGGCATCTACGTCCTGCATCGGCAAAATAGCAACACCGGCGGCAAATCTATCGGGGTATTTGGTCACGATTTCAGGCCAGCTCGTCATTTCCAAGACATGCCAGCCCAACCGCACGCTTGGGGTCCACAACGGCTTCTAATGGAGGGATGAAAAGGTCAAGACCTGCACATACTCACCAAACTTATCCATCATCCGAAAGCGCTCTTCCAGATCCCACAGGGAGCCTATTTGCTTTAGAACGTGGGAAGTGTGTTTGTTGACAGCCGCTCCATATTTTGGTGTGAGGATGTGTGTATACATGTCTATTTTCATTTTTTCAGCCTACATATAGGTATGTTAACTTCTAAATTTTAAATCATTTTTATCAAACCTTTATCAAACCCCATTCAAATAATTTTTTGCATGATAAATATCCACATTACTTTGAAATCGACTTCTCGTCAATATATAGATAGGTCAAAATATAAAATGTATAAAGTGAAGCTTCCCCGCAGCTCTAAGCCCTCCTTCGTGAAGCTTCGGAGGGCTCTCAACACTGCATAGGACTGTTTTAAGCGAGTCAAGCAAAACTCGATATCATTTGGGTGACCGAGAATGTTTAGAATATGTTGACAAATCGAAGCTTGCCCTATAAGGTCCTTTTGAATCGGAACCCATCATAAACAATTGTATAGAAAGATCCGGATTTGAAGCCAAACCGTTTAATCAACACTATAATTGTTGAGCAAGCTGTCGTGTTTTGCTTGTGTATTACAATCCCCTTAGAAACCTATCCGTCATCGAAAGAAAATTCCTTTATTCTAAAAAACTGAATTGGTCTTTAATACTTTAAGGCATCTATTTCATGACTTATCTATTATGGGTTACAATTTTTTTGCTTATCCCGAGTTTCAGCTTTAAGGAGGATGCAGAATGAAAAGAATAGCTATTGAAGAGCACTTTTGGACGGAAGGATTCATTAACCACCTGCGTACGAGGAGGGAGTGACCAAGATGGGAAGTGGTCAAAGACGAAGAACATCAAAAGGTCGAGCGGGTGTCATGGGCGCCTTCACATTATATGGTGATTCCTCCTCAGCTCACAAAGAAGTTCGTTGACATCACAGAGGAGAGGTTGATGGACATGGATGAGAACGGTATCGATATGCAGGTGCTTTCTCTGAGCTTTCTGGGCATTGAGGCATTGGATGCTTCCGATGGTCCTACGGTGGCTAAAAGAACCAATGATGAGCTGGCCAAAGTCGTCAAGGAATACCCTGAAAGATTTGCTGGCTTTGCAGCACTCGCCCCTCAGGACCCGCCTGCAGCGGCCCATGAGATGGAACGGGCTGTAAAAGAACTTGGATTTAAAGGAGCCATGATTAATTTGCACGTAAGGGGAGAGTACCTTGATGACCCGAAGTACTGGGTTATTTTCGAGAAGGCGGAAAAGCTTGAAGTACCAATTTATCTGCATCCAAGGCAACCATCGCCCGATATGCTGAAACCATATTTAGACTATCCGTGGTTGGCCAGCGCGGTATGGGGATTTGCTGCGGAGGCGGGGCTACATGCTATGCGCCTAATTAGCTGCGGTCTCTTTGATAAATACCCAAGCATGAAGATCATTCTCGGGCATTTAGGGGAGGCATTGCCGCTGTGGCTATGGCGGATGGATAACAAGTGGTTGATGGGAGAGGGGAAAATTACCACTGAACGTATTGCCAAGGAAAAACCGGGCTATTACGTTAGGAACAATATTTTTGTGACTACCAGCGGGATGTTTTGGGATCCGGCACTATCATTTGTCTCCTCGGTGATGGGTTCTGATAAGGTATTATTCGCCGTCGACTATCCTTTGAATCCAACAAGGAAGCGGTGCAATTCATGGATTCAGCGTCAGTAAGTGATGGGGAGAGGGAGAAGATCTATCACCTGAACGCGGAGAAACTTCTGGCCTTGTAATACCCGGCTCACTGTGGCATGCACTCAGTGACTGGTTCTGTGAATGATTACATGTAAAAGCCGATCTCCTGAAGCATAATAGTGACAGGGAGATGGCACACTAACGGCCACACGAGGACAGCGGGTTCAGGTCTGCCGTTGACTCCTGTGAAAATCTATCAAAGGTCAAGCGTAGACTTGACCCATTGATTGGCCAACTTTCCCATAAAGCAAGGTATTAAAAACTTTTGCTTTAAAGGAATCAAACGAATTGGCTAAATAGAAAATACTAGGAGGTGGCAAAATGACTATTTACTCGCTGGAAGAAAAAATGTCTATTTTGACGCATGAGGAGAGAGACAGGCGATGGAAGATAATTCGTGAAGCAATGGAAAAGCAGGGGCTCGATTGTCTGCTCGTTTGGGGGTGTACCGGTCGTTTTCGTCATTTTAATGCGAGCCTGAGATACTTATGCAACTTTCACACCGAAGGTTATATGTTATTTCCTCTTAAAGAAGACCCAACACTTTTCGGATTTCAAGGAGGCTATCCCACACCTTGGGTAGCGGATAACCGGACCGGACATCCCAACTACTCAAAGGGAATATCTGAAAGGTTGAGAGAGCTACACCTCGAAAAGGCCAGAATAGGCTTGGTTGAACTATCGGGCTATAACGGCGAGGCAGGATTCCCTCACACGACATACGTATCGCTCACCAATAACTTCCCTGAGGCCGTCTTTGAAGATGCTACGGACATTCTGGTGGAAGCCAGAATGATCAAAAGTCCTGCCGAGATCAGGTGCCTTGAGCTCGGATGCGAAGCGGGAGAGAAGGCGATCCAGGCTATCGTCGACACTGCCAAACCTGGCCTCAAGGACTATGAGGTAAGAGGCAAAATGATGGATACCCTTTTCAGAGAAGGATGCGATATCGCCTCTATGATTCTCTATCATTCAGGGAAAGATGTCATGCATGGTGGGCAGGGCGGTATGATCTGGTCCGCTAACCCAAGAATAATGGAGAAAGGCGACATAATCCATACTGAGTTTGATGCCAGTTTTATGGGATATATAGCACAGTTTAATCAGCCCTTTTCACTGGGAGAACCAAGCAAAGAGTGGATGGATATTTTCAACGTTGCCATTGAATCTGTCAACAACGCTCTTAGCGCCTTAAGGCCAGGGATTACCGTAGGGGAATTGAACGAAGCGTTTCTGCCGCCGATACAGAAAACTGGTCACAGACAACGAACCCCTAACTTTCACGGCATTGGCCTGGCCATAGAAGAGCCGTTTAGTGGCTTCCCGGGCCAGCCTGATTACAAGGCGAAGAGCGACCGTAAAATAGAACCGGGCATGGTCCTCGAGTTTGAGCCTCCGGTCATCAGCCAGGATTTCAAGAAGGGCACAACCCTCGGAAGCCCGATCCTTGTTATGGATACGGGGTACCGTTTGCTCAGCAAAGATTGGAAGCCCGAGGTGAAAATCATATAAGAGAGCACTTTAAAGGGAATAGAAAGTCCGAACTAACCCAAAATGAAGGATCACAACCGATCTATAAGAATAGAGAGGACATTGTTAGAAAGGATGCTTAAGCTGATCATTCTGTACCAGGACAAAGTAAACCGTTAACAAAGGAGGTAACACATGAAAGGTTTTATCAACCCACGCTATCCGTTGAGCAACCGGGGTATGAAGCGCGATCAGACCTGGGGCGGTACAAACCCGCGTCTTCGCCCGGGTTCTTGGTATCCGAAGCCTCTTTTACCTCGTGTGCTCCATGAAAGACCAGGGTTCGTGGGGACCTCAAAGGTCGATGATGAAATCCTCAGACTCGATGTGGGCGAGGCCATAAAAAAAATCGGCTCGCACACCGGGCACATGTATGATCCTCCGGAACATCGGTTCTTAACGGGAGACTGGAAAAAGCGGGTGGGCAAAATTGTTGAAACCATGGCTTCACCTGATCCCCACCCGCTTCACAGGACCCTCAAAAAGTTCACCCCCACCGATTCATTTGCGAAACATGTCGCCTCAGCCGGCGATGGGGAAGTCTCCCCGGAGAAATTTGACTTGGATCCCGGCATTTTCTCCAGAGCCGTCAAGCAATTTGTTTATGACCTTGGAGCTGAGGCTGCAGGCATCACGAGGCTAAACCGGGATTGGGTCTGGTTGGAGCATGGCCAAGAAAAAGTTCCCGAGGTATACACCCACGTTATTATCCTCGCGGTCAGGCACCCTCACTGGCGAATCAGCCATTCTCCATCGTTCACCTCGGATCTTGGGAGCTGGGTGGCTTACCACCACACGTCCTTCATGAGCATTGAATTGGCCGATTTTATTCGGTCGCTCGGGTATCATGCCAAGGCGAACTCCATGTTGACCGAATACGACATCTCATTTCCCCCCCATGAGATCGAGGCTGGGATGGGTGAACAATGCCGTATCGGAGTGAACCTGCACCCAATCCTAGGGCCGGCTTACAAAACCGGGGCAGTGCTCACTTCTGCACCGCTTTTAACGGATAGGCCCATCGAATTTGATTTGGAATCTTTTTGCGAAAAATGCGAAAAATGTGCCCGTGAATGCCCGCCAAACGCCATCCCCAGGGGCAAAAGAAAAAAGATGAAAACCCGGGGGGTGACCAAGTGGCAAGTGGATGCCTTCAGTTGTCAATCCTATTGGTTACTGCATAACCGTTACAACTTTCCGAACGCACACGATGCTTGCGCAAGTTGCATCTATGCCTGCCCATGGACAAAGCATAATTCAGAGGCATGGAACCATCGGCTGGTGGTGGCTGCGGTCAGCAACTTTAGGTGGTCTCAATCCTTTGCCATCAAGATGGACGATGTGTTAGGGTATGGTAAAAGCCGACAACCCGATCCCTCGTGGGAAAGATGGTTTTGAAGCCGATTCTTATCCGGATAAACAAGCACTGCAGCAAGAATGTGGTAATAATAAGGTCCCTAAATGTCACAAAACAAGAGGTAAGCGTTATGACGGGTGCGAAAAAATCTAATAAGCGAACTCCAAATCGTGGAAGAACACTCTCAAAGGGAGCATCAAGAAAGAAATTCGCAATCGATCTTCATACCCACATCGTTTTTCCTGAAACGACAAAGTTTAGTCGCAATCATGTTGTCTCTATGGCGCCGCCGAAGGAAGTCTTGAGCAATCCGGCACTTTTACGACGAACCCAAAAATGGCGGAAAAAGATTGAACAGCGATTTTCAAGCATAAAAACACGGTTGAAGGATATGAACAAGGCAGGCATCGCCATTCAAGTGCTTACCCCCAGCCTGGTGCGTCATTACACCTATTGGGCGGATCCCGAGAAGAGCTTGAAAATAGAACAATTGATCAATGACAAAATCGCCGAGATCGTCAATTCACAACCGGATCGATTCGTCGGGCTAGGGGGTGTGCCTCTTCAACATACAGCGAAGTCGGTAGGGGAACTGAAGCGATGCATGAACGGCCTGGGGTTGCGTGGTGTTCAGATTTCAAGTAAAGCGGGATCCCGAGAGTTGGGGGACCGCCGCGTGTTTCCCTTTTGGAAAAAAGCCGAGGAGCTCGGTGCGCTCATCTATATCCACCCCGCGGGAATCACCGATGCACGCTATAAAAAATTCGATTTGTGGAACAGCATCGGCCAGCCGTTAGAGGAGGCAATGGCCATGGCGTCTCTGTTTTATGAAGGCGTGCTGGATCAATTTCCTAAGCTCAAAATTTGTGTCGCGCATGGGGGCGGTTACCTTCCTTTCTACACTGGGCGGGTCGACCGCAATCATCGAGATAAACCCCACCTTCGGTTCAATATGTCAAAATCACCGAGCCAGTACCTTCGCCATTTTTATTACGATAGCTGCGTTTATAATATTGATATGTTGGAGTTTTTGGTGAAAAAGGTTGGTGCCGGTAGAGTACTTTTGGGCTCCGACTATCCAGTCGGCGAAAGTGACCCTATTGGTTTCGTGCGCAAGTCGCGAAAAATCTCCGCCTCTGACAAGGAAAATATTATATGGAGAAATGCGGCACGGCTTCTAAAAATTCGAGGGTGACTCAAGTAAAAAAATGGGTGTGCAAATAGAGATTCCACCTTTTTTAAGGCAACTTACTAACGGTGTTACGGTAGCCAAAGTTACTGGAAATACTGTTGGTGAGTGCCTCAAAGATTTTGTTGAACAGTTTTCTCTTGCCAAAAAGCTTTTGTTTAATAAGGACAGCAAATTGTTTGGGCACATTGAAATCTTTGTTAATGGTGTCAGCACCTTCCCTGAAGAACTAAAAAAGCCTGTAAATGATGGTGATACGATTTTTATGTTGTATCTCATGGTTGGCGGCTGATTAATATCTTATTCATTCAATTTTCCATTATGGAATTGCCAGCCATAAACAATTAAAAAAATCTGGATTTTGAAAGGCATTAAAAAAAATAGTTCATTGATAAGGAGGGTAAAAATGACAGCAATCACAAGAAAATTTCTGAAGGTAAATCTCTCTAATGGGGAAGTCGTTGAAGAGCCCATTATTGAGCAAGTTGCAATCGATTTCATAGGTGGAAGCGGATTCGGAATCTCTTATCTCTACCAAGAATCTATACCAAACACTGATCCCTTGGGCGAGCAAAACAAATTACTGCTGGTCACGGGTCCTCTGGCAGGAACGAGCGCTCAAACAGTGTCCAGATGGATGATATGCACCAAAAGCCCCTTGACCGGGGCTTTCGCTCGCTCCGTTTGTGGGGCGGACTTTGGGGCCTGGCTGAAATTTTCCGGGTATGATTTTATCATGATTGAGGGCAAAGCTGAAAGGCCGGTTTACATACATATAGCTGAGAATACATGTCAAATAAAGTCGGCCGATGAATTATGGGGAAAAAATACCTTGGAAACGCAAGAACAGTTAATCGAACTTTATGGTAAAAACACTCGGGTAGCCTGCATTGGTCAGGCTGGCGAGAATTTGGTGAAATATGCGTCCGTTGCATCGGCTCGGAGAACCGCTTCCCGCTGCGGCGGAGGCACCGTAATGGGGTCAAAGAATCTCAAGGCGATCGCAATCACTGCTCAAAGAAAACTTCAACTCCATGACCCTGATACTTTTAAACAGTTGGTTAAGGAGCAGGTTAAATTAATGCAGGCCAGTAAATTTTACCATCACCATAAAGATGTGGGTACCACCACTACACATGATATTACCAACCCACTCGGTATATACCCTGTCAGAAATTTTCGTTATGGGCAGCAGAATGATTATGAAAAATTATCTGGAGAGGAATATCGGAAGTTTAGAACGGGGGACTTCAGCTGCTATAGCTGCTCTGTTCGATGTGGTAAAAAGCACCATGTCAAAAGCGGACCATATGCTGGCTCGCATAGTGAAGGCCCAGAATATGAATCAATCTGGGCATTTAGTGGCCCGATAGACAACACCACCATTGAAGCCACCATAGCAGCTGATCAGCTATGTGATGACTTCGGGATGGATACCATTAGTACCGGAAATACAATTGGCTTTGCTTATGAACTCTATGAGAAGGGCCTTCTTACAAAGCAGGATACCGATGGCCTGGAACTCACTTGGGGAAACCATTCAGCAATGATAGACCTCATCAAAAAAATAGCGCGCCGGGAAGGTATTGGTAACCTACTGGCTGAGGGCTCAATGCGCGTGGCATCCACCATTGGAAAAGGTGCTGAGGCCTATGCTATCCACGTGAAAGGATTGGAGCTGCCGGCTTATGAACCACGAGGAGCAAAGTGCCTTGGCTTTAATTACGCGACAAGTAACATCGGGGGCAGTCACGGCTATGGTTATGCCCCACAAGAGGTCTTTAGTAGCCCTATACCAAGACAGGTTGACCGTTTTGCTGAAGTGGAAAATGCAGACATCGTAATTTTTAATCAGAACACTAGAGCCATGCGTGAGTTAGGTATTGTCTGTGCTTTTTCCGGAATGATGGGTTGGGTTCCAGAGCTCTACGGTAAGCTGCTGCTTGCCGCTACAGGAATTGACCGGATTACTGATCCTGGTTATCTTCAATTGGTGGCCGAGAGAATTGTCAACCTGGAACGGGCCTTTAATGTGCGTAATGGTTTTAGACGAGAGCATGACACATTGCCGCAACGGTTTCTCGAAGAACCTCTTCACACAAGAGGAGCACCAGGAGAGGGTCAAATGATTAGATCATTGGATAACTTCTTAGATCAATACTATAAGATGAGGGGATGGACACCAGAAGGCGTACCATCTCCAAAGAAACTGGAGGAATTAGGGCTTAGCAATGTGCTAAAGGATATGGATTGATAGGTATAACCCATTGGCGATCATTGTCTTAGCCGTGGCGCCTGTTAACCGGCTTGTCCCAATAATGCAATCAGTGATAAATGGACGGACGGATCTAACTGGAGAACTATCAAAGCAAAGGGTTTCATCCTATGGAAAGGAGGTGTGAACACTAAGATAGTTATTTGTGTCCCAACCTGAATTCTATTATAAGGAGGACACCAGAGATGAAGAAAAAATGTGTTACAGGGCTGCCCAGTATTTGCTTACTGTTAATATTAACGATTCTATTTCTGCCCGCGTTTGCAGGACAAGCATCAGCTAAACCAATTGTGCTTAAGGCCATAGGATTTCTACCTAAAGATAATGTCGCATTACATGGCTTAGTATTGTTTCAAGACAAGGTAAACGAGAGGGCTAAAGGGAAGCTTAAAATCAATATTGTCGGGGGCCCGGAGGCCATACCGGCGTTCGACCAGTCTTCTGCGCTCAAACAGGGTGTAGTGGATGTAGGCTATATCCCGGATGCTTACTTCATGAAGTTTGTCCCGGAAACCTTTGCTTTGAGCCTTACAAAATATAACGTCGCGCAAGAGCGAGAACGGGGCTTGGTTAAATTTTTACAGGGCCTGTATAGTAAAGCGAATATACATTATTTAGGGAGAGGCGGTGGCACTATTGGTTTCTATATAGGCACTATAAAGCGTATTGACACCGTAGCGGGCTTAAGAGGGCTGAAACTCCCGGCATCACCAATCGCGATCCCAGCCTTTAAATCTCTGGGCATGTCTATGGTCGATATTGAGGATGCCGAAATATGGACCGCCTTGGATCGCGGTGTGTTAGACGGTGTGATTGACCCAACGACCTTGATTGCCACATTCCGCTGGTATGACAGGCTCAAATATCTCATTGACCACAAGTTTTATAACCTTCACACACATCCATCAATATGAACCTTGACTCATGGAACAGACTGCCCAAGGATCTGCAAGACTTATTAACCGATGTTATGATGGAAGTTGAAAAAGAAATTACTCTCTTTTTCGATAAGGAAGAATCAGATGCCTACAAAAAAATACTCAATGCCGGCGTAAAGCCCATCAAATTTTCACCGGCTGACGAAAAGAAATTTTATAATACGGTATATGGGGCTTTTTGGGGAGCCGCCAAAGGCAGGATAAGTTCCGAAAGCTTTTCTAAAATGCAGCAACTGCTCCAATAGTAGGTTTAATATCTTATTTCCTGGTTTTTTGGGGAACTGTTCTTTTTGTTTGCCCCAAGTTTCTTATAGAGAAGGGAGCGGGATTATGTAACGTTTTCCCGTTCCCTTGCGGGGTTAAGGCATATACATGGGCCTTAATAAAGCTCAGGTTTCGATTACCAACAGGCCCGGATAAATCTGAATTTTTTGAAATTTAATGACATAAGGAGACTAAATGGGGAATAATTCTGCGTCATCGTCATATATCGGCCGCATCTTTGACCGCGTTATAACTATTGGTGTTGTATTGTCCTCTCTTCTCCTGGTCTTTATCATGCTTTCCATCAGTTTTGATGTTATTCTCAGATACACCATAAATCAGCCGTTGGAATGGGCGGTCGAAATTAGCGAGTACATACTAGTGTCACGTCACGCTTGACATGTCGTATAATATGTGGTAGAGTTTCTTCAT
>CAYRFN010000123.1:0-11025 GCA_964423495.1 uncultured Desulfobacteraceae bacterium | reverse complement strand
AAATAACCAGCAACCAATTTTTCGTTTTCTGAAAAGAGAACCCCATGCTCTGCCTCTCTGTTCCTGCTCCATTCAGCCATGGCAGAACATGGGGTTCTCTTTTCAAAAACGAGACGTCAACTGCAAGGCCGAAGGGACATCACTTCGCTACGGCGGGCGGAGGGTTAAGTCAGTACCTTGCCTTTATGGTGGCTATGGCATCAACCTCAGTAATTTGCCGCCCGCCTGAGAAGCACCTTAACTCAAATAACCAGTAACCAGTTTTTCGTTTTCTGAAAAGAGAGCCCCATGTCCTGCTTTTCTGTTCCTGATCTATGGTTAACACTCAGGACCTACGATCCAGTCATAGGCGGGACGACTTTCTTTAAAGAGACCCCCATGCCCCTATAATTTGCTATTAAATTTTTCAAGGAGCTAAAGTGTTATAAAAAACTTTTTGTTGCACAAATGACTGAACGGAGGGTATGCTTGGAGCTGTGATAGGAGACTTCACAAGGAACATTTTTTCGGAGGGGCTCTAATGAACTGTAAAAATATTGAGGATGTAAAAAGAATTGTAAAGGAAAAGGATATCAGCTTTGTTCAGTTTTGGTTTACTGATGTTTTAGGTTTCTTAAAGAGCTTTGCCGTCACACCGTCGGAACTGGATGAAGGTTTGACCGAAGGGATGGGATTTGATGGTTCATCTATCGAGGGATTTGCAAGGATTCAAGAGAGTGATATGATTGCAAAACCTGATCCTACTACATTTCAGTTGGTGCCATGGAGACGTGATGACCGACCTGTAGCGCGGATGTTTTGTGATATATTGAACCCTGATGAAACTCATTATGAAGGGGATCCCAGATATGTATTAAAACGGCTAATTAGCAAGGTGGCTGAACAAGGATATACATTTTACCTGGGGCCTGAGCTGGAATTTTTTTATTTTAAAAGTAATACCTGTACAGATTTTCTGGATACCGGGGGATATTTTGACACGCTGCCTTTGGATATGGCCGGTAGCTTAAGGAGAGAAACCATCTTTGCCTTACAGGATATAGGTATTCAGGTGGAATATAGCCACCACGAAGTGGCTCCAAGCCAGCATGAAATTGACCTTCGTTATGATGAAGGGCTTAAAATGGCCGATAAGACCATGACCTATCGTCTGGTAGTAAAGGAGATTGCAAGGAGACATGATGCCTATGCCACGTTTATGCCAAAGCCCATCTTTGGGCAAAACGGAAGTGGTATGCATGTCCATCAGTCCCTTTTCCAAGGCAATAAGAATGCATTTCATGATCCTGATGATAAATACAATTTGTCTGATCTAGCAAAACATTATATTGCAGGTTTGATGCGCCATGCGCCGGAGATAACATCTGTTACTAACCAGTGGGTCAATTCCTACAAGCGTCTGGTGCCGGGCTATGAAGCGCCGGTATATGTCTCATGGGCCAGGAGAAACCGATCTGCAATGATACGAGTACCCATGTATAAACCAGGGAAAGAGATAGCGACCAGAATAGAGTTCCGGTCTCCTGATCCTTCTTGCAACCCTTATCTGGCTTTTGCAATGATGTTAGGTGCCGGAATGGAAGGGATTGAAAAGAAATATAAATTGCCCGATCCCATTGAAGAGGATATCTTTGAGATGAACCCGACAGAACGAAAGGCCCACGGGATTACAGACCTGCCGGAGAATTTGTATGCTGCAATCCTCGAAACAGAGAAAAGTGAGTTGGTAAAAAGAGTATTAGGAGAACATGTTTTTAACAAATTTATTGAAAACAAGAAGATTGAATGGGATCAATACAGGACCCATGTAAGCCAGTTCGAGCTTAATAGATATTTGCCAAGATTGTAATTTTGGTAACTGTTTGGCTCTTTGAAAATAATACATGAAGGGACAGGGAGTTCTCTTTTAAGAAAGTCATCCTTCCTGTGACCGGATCGAAAGCCCCTAAGTGTTAACCATGGATCAGGACCAGAAAGGCAGGGCATGGGGCTCTCTTTTCAGAAAACGAAAAACTGGTTGCTGGTTATTTGAGTTAAGTTGCTTCTCAGGCGGGCGGCAACTTACTGAGGTTGATGCCATAGCCACCATAAAGGCAAAGTACTGACTTAACCCTCCGCCCGCCGTAACGCAGTGATGTCTCTTTGGCCTTGCAGTTGACGTCTCGTTTTTGAAAAGAGAGCCCCATGTCCTGCCATGGCTAAATTGCAACTTTCTTAAAAGAGAACCCCATGACCCTCTTTCATCTATGGAATATAGCATAAATATTATGACCCTTAACAAGACCCATATGTAGATGTCCATCTACTGTACCAATGGTTGGGGCTTAGGGGGCGTTCGACAAGTCAATAGAATGAGGCAATATTTTACGACTTTCGAAAGAAACTTCAACGCAACTATAATTTGTTAATAGTTCTTAAAACCGGTAAATTATTACTAATTTTAAAAGGAATCAAGAGCCATGAAAGATAAAACCATGTCCATTATCGGCCAGAGTCTATTTGGTTTTCAGGCCGCTTTGAAACAGGCAGGGTCAAGCTTAGAGGGATATCTTGATAAGTATTATTTCAAAAAATGGATGAGCGATACGATATACGCAGCTATGTCCCTGAGAACCACATTTGTTAATGCTATGCATCAGTTTCTTGCAGATAAGGGGCTATTTAACCTTGAACGAATACAATTGAGCCCTTTAACCGACCCGTTGGCCCACGATGTGGAACATATTCCTAATATTCATTACAAGGGCCAGCTTTATTTGATGACTCACAGCATGATCTATTCAAAGTTTCTTGCATGCCATAACCCGAAGATTAAAGGGATATTTGTAGATTCGCCTAACATCAGGCTTGAGATAGAAAGTCCCGACCGAGTGCAGCGGGGAAAATATCTTATCGATTTCAGCCAGATGGATGTGGAAGTTAGGAGGAACAGGGCGATTGACCTGGAGACATATTTGAAGAAACCGGATTATGTAAGAAAGGTCCTACGTGAAGATATGGAAAATGCTATGGATCTATTCGAGCGGCTGATTATTTATTCAATGACAAAGATCGTAGAGAAAAATGAGGATGATTTGAAAGTCCTTGGGGTAGCTATTGAAGTGCCTAAGCAGCCGTTTCCACGTTTCAGATGTGATGAGGGCAAAAAGAGGTATGGATTGAGATATGAGGAGAAATTAGGAAAGGAAACTAAAGAGCCATTTTTCTGGATTAACGGGATTTTAAGAGAGAATTATGATCTGGTGTATCCATATTTGAGACCTGAAGGTAAAATTTCTCTATCGGAAATGACCTCTGATATGATTTATAACTATGACATCTGTGCTAAGAGTATCATTCGGGATACGGGAAAGCAGACACCTGCCCTTGAGATTTTATCAGGTGGCGTGAGAGAGTGGATTCACGAGGCTATTGTGGAGAGGTTGCTTGATAACGGTATTATTCCTGAAAGGCCGATCATATTTGAAGGGAATATCAAGAACCTTGATGAGTTTGGCGGCTATGGGCCTTTTCTGATAATTACTGCAAAGAAAGATAGGCTGGGAAGACAGACATTTCCGGACACATTTGGAGGCGGTATTGGCATAGAGAGGACCCTTTATGCCCTATGCCGTGGACCTTTACTTGACAAGGTCGATGATATCACTTGTTTTGGGAAAAACCCTGATAGTCACCAGCTATATTTGTTTTAGGGCTCTAATAGGCGAGTTGTCAGTAATATTTTGGTAATGTTTAAAAGGTTTCGCAACTGGAAGGACATGGGACTTTCTTTTAAGAAATTCGCAGTTAGCTATGGCAGAACATTGGGTTCTCTTTTCAAAAACGAGACGTCAACCGCAAGGCCGAAGGGACATCACTGCGCTATGGCGGGCGGAGGGTTAAGTCAGTACTTTGCCTTTATGGTGGCTATGGCATCAACCTCCGTAAGTTGCCGCCCGCCTGAGAAGCGACTTAACTCAAATAACCAGCAACCAATTTTTCGTTTTCTGAAAAGAGAGCCCCATGTCCTGCCTTTCTGTTCTTGATCCATGGTTAACACCCAGGGGTTTTTGATCCAGTCATAGGAGGGACGGATTTCTTAAAAGATAGTCCATGCCCTTTTTAAAGAAATCGAAAGGCACATAAACTGTCTAAGCACAAACTGAATGTAAACACTTTTGAACATTAATAATATTTTACATGCGGTGAGTTTTAAAGGTAATTCGTCCGAGAGACCCAATGCCATTTAATGTATCCGTTAAAAAAGCCACGATTATTGCCCTTTGTCTTTTTTTCCTGATCGGCGTATCTCTTGTTGGTGGTTTTGGATATTTCCTCTTTAGCCCTAACAAGAAGAGAGGCCCTGATCAGGTTTTTTTTGTCAGGGAGGGCTCAACTTTAAAGGAAGTGGTTGATGAGCTTGAGAAAAAGGGAATTATTTCCAGCAAGAACCTGTTTTTGCTTTGGGCCAGGCTCATGGGATACAGCAGAGAAATAAAGGCAGGGGAATACTACCTGAGTTCGGGCATGACACCTCTCAAGATACTCAAGATAATAAGTGAAGGAATTATAATAACATATCCTGTCACTATTCCTGAAGGATTTACGAAAGGGCAGATCGGGGAGTTATTGGAGAGTAAAGGTGTGGTTGATAAGGGAGAATTTTTATCGTTTGCAGAAGATCCAGATATTGCAAAACGTTATGATATTTCTGGGCCAGGCCTTGAGGGGTACCTGTATCCCGATACTTACTATTTTGGAAAGGGCCTATCTCCTATATCGGTAATTGATATAATGGTCAAGCGTTTTTGGAAAGTTATTGCACCGTTTCAAGAAAGGTTGAAGCAGTTGGACATGACGTTGGAGGAAGTGGTCATCCTGGCATCCATAGTTGAAAAAGAGACCGCTCGAACAGAAGAAAGACCAATTATTGCAAGCGTTTTTTTGAATCGTTTGAAAAAGGGCATGCGTCTCGAAAGTGATCCTACTGTGATATATGGTATTGAGAATTTCAATGGAAATATAACACGAAAAGATCTGGAGCATCCTACCCCTTATAATACATATGTAATCCAAGGGCTTCCTCCGGGGCCAATAGCAAATCCTGGCAAGGAGGCGATTAAGGCTGTTCTTTATCCAGCAAATAACGCTTATCTATATTTTGTATCAAAAAAAGATGGTAGTCACTATTTTTCCAAAACTTTTTCGGAGCATAACCAGGCGGTCGAGATTTATCAGAAAAAAAGGAGGGTTAAACACGGAGAAGTTTCGTGATAGGAACATTTTTTCACTGCAGAAATGGGTAAAAGGAAGGTTAAAGGAGGTTTGAAAAATAAAGCGAGAATTGGGATTAATAGCAGCCGGAATTTTTTTGGTAACAGTGTTTGCAATTACCTTGAACCCAAAGCCAGCCATGGCAGGGCCGATCAAACTGAAATATGCCAATTTTCTGCCTGCTCCGTTCTTTCCATGTATCCAGATGGAAAGGTGGAAAGAAGAGGTGGAAAAACGTACCGGGGGAAAGGTTGCCATTAATACATTTTCTGGTGGAACTCTGCTGGGTGCCAAAAACATGATGGATGGCGTGATTACAGGAACAGCCGATATAGGTTGTCTGTGTATGGCCTTCCAGCCAGACAGGTTTTTAGTGACCAACGCAACCGCTTTACCCCTTGGCTTTCAAAACGCCAAAGTAGCAAGCCTTACACTATGGGATCTATATAACAAGTATAATCCTAAGGAATTTTCAAAGGTTAGGGTTCTTACAATGTTTGCCCGTGCCCCTGCAAATATCTTTGCAAAAGTACCGGTAAAGAATTTAGAAGACCTTAAAGGCTTGCAACTGAAGGCATCCGGAGAAGTAGCCCAGGTTATGAAGGCATTGGGTGCAACTCCGGTTCGCATGCCCCAGTCAGTTATACCTGAAGCACTTCAAAAGGGCCTTGTGAAAGGTGCAGTATCCTCCCTCGAAACACTAAAGTATTTCAGATACGCGGAAATGTGCAAATATGTAACGATGCTCAACGGACCAATTTATCCCTTTGCCGTTGTCATGAACATTAATTCCTGGAAGAAACTGCCCAAGGGGGTACAAAAGGTCATTAATGACATGGGAAGAGAACAGTCCGAATGGACAGGTAAATATATGGATGATCTTGTGAATGAATCCATTGCTTGGTCAAAGAACAACTATAATATTGAAATTACAGAACTTTCAAAAAAGGAAAAGGCCAGGTGGGATAAGTTGATAGAACCCAGGACGAATAAATGGATTGCGGCTGCAAAGGCAACAGGCCTGCCAGGTGAAACGATAATAAAGGACATAAAGACATTTGCAAAAAATAATTTGTGATCAATCTAAAGACCATGAAGAAAGAAACCCCATATGTTGGTATATTAATGCGTCTCTTATAATTTTGTGATCAGATCTACCTAAAACTATGGATAGCGATAAGTATATAAGCCATGAAATACAACTTAAGGTTCCATTTTGTGACCTGGACCCCATGCAGATGGTGTGGCATGGCAATTATCTTAAGTACTTCGATGTTGCCAGGTCGGAACTCTTTGATACTTTAGGAATTGATCTTTTAAATTATTTTAAAAAGACGAAATATCTGTTTCCAATCACCAAGACCTCTACAAAACATATCGTTTCTCTGAGATACCGTGATGAGTTTATGTGTAAGGCGACTGTAGTAGAGGCACAATATAAGATTGTGGTGGATTTCAAAATAAGACTGGTTAATAATAATCAAATTTGCACCAAAGGAAGAAGTGAACAGGTTGCTGTAAAATATCCTGAAATGGAAATAATGTTTGAGATACCGGATGATATCCGTAAAGCATTGGGGTTTTAGCAATGGAGCAGGATTTTCAAAAAGCACATATTTCAGGCGTCGAACGGGTAGCTGCTTGGTCTGATGTTCTTGATGATATTAATGTATTTCCCGTCGCTGATGGAGATACTGGACGCAATCTAATAACAAGTTTAACCCCGCTACGATACCTGGGAAAAGATTTGGAAGATACAATTCATAAACTACTTCTTTCAGCCCGTGGAAATTCAGGTAATATAGCAGCTCGTTTTTTTGCCGGATTTCTTACGGCCAATTCATATGAATACCTTCCTCAAGCAGCAAAATTTGGAAGAGACCAAGCCTGGCGGGCCGTTAATAATCCAAAATCCGGAACCATGCTGACTGTCTTTGATACACTTGTTGATTTTTTAGAAAAGAACGGTTTTGAAGATAAAAATGAGCATTTTGCAAAGATCATTGATCAGTTGGAAAAGGCCGTAAAGTCAACTCCGGAACTCCTTCCCAAGCTTAAGCAGGCCGGTGTAGTAGACTCAGGAGCTTTGGGGATGTATATTTTTCTGGAAGGTTTTTTTAAAAGCCTGACCGGCCAAACCGATAAGTTCCGACCGATTACTACAATATTCAAAGGAATGCTCGAGATTTCGCCGTCATTTCAGGCAGAAATGGAAGAGGGCTATTGTGTAGATACTGTCATACATTTTGATGACAAAGATGAAGAAAAAGTCAGCCAACTCCTCCAATGCGGCAAGAGCGTGGTAGCAATACCTCATAAACACTATATGAAAGTTCATATGCACACCCATGACAGCCGAGAGGCCAAGGAACGGATTGAAAACCTCGGTAATGTTGTAGAGTGGTCGGATGATGATATTGGAGCTCAGATAAGGGAATTCAAACGACCCCGTATGCAGGGGGCCATTCATATAATGACGGATGCGGCCGGATCGGTAACCCGTGAGGATTCACGTGAGTTGGGAATTACACTTCTTGACAGCTATATCATTGCGGGCGATAAATCACTGCCAGAAACCCTTTTCTCTCCCTCGGAACTTTATCAAACCATGCTCGACGGAGTAAGGGTGTCTACTTCACAGGCTTCCGTATTCGAACGTCATCAGTATTATCAGCGTGTTGTAGATCAATTTCCAAGGGTATTATACCTTTGTGTCGGGTCTGTCTTTACCGGAAATTATGCTGTCGCCATGGAGTGGAAGCAAAAGAATGCCCCTGATGACCGCTTTACTGTCATCGATACGACGGCTGCATCAGGCCGCCTAGGAACAATTGTGATTGCAGCGGCCAGGTATTCAGCTAAAGCGAATGACCCGGATGCAGTTATTAATTTTGCCAAAAGAGCAATTAATAAGTGCGAAGAATACGTCTTCCTCGATAAACTCAAGTACCTTGCCGCCGGAGGGCGGCTATCCAAATCCAGTGCCTTTTTTGGGGATGTGTTACATGTAAAGCCCATTGTAAGTCCAACAGCAGAGGGAGCTAAAAAGGTCGGCGCTGTAAAAAATCGTGACGGACAGTTGAAATTTGCGCTGAAAAGGCTTGAAGAGTCCTTAGCAAAAGATTCATCTCCTTTTATTATGCTTGAGTATTCAGACAATTACAGTTGGGTAAAAAATACGGTTAAGAAAACAATTAAAAAACATTACCTGTCATCTGAGATTCGACTGCAACCCTTATCGTTAACCTCCGGGGTTCATATGGGCCCAGGAACTTGGGCTCTGGCGTTTTTGCCAGAAGTTTTTTAAAAATCTGCTCGGCTTAGAAATGTTCGGCGTTTAAGCCGCCGTTTGCCTGCTGATTTCAAACCTTATCTCTCGTCTTTCGATTCCGTGAACTCCTACTGGGACTCCTTTTCTTCTTTTATTATAAATTCGGAGACTTGAAGACAGAGAAGGTATGTGGCTTATAAAAGAGATGCCACCTGAAAAAAATATTGATATAGCCAGGGTCGGTGACAAGGGAAAATTTGCGATTATTATTCCTGTATACAACCATGCATTGAGAATTGGAGATGTAATTAAAAAATCTTTGAAGCTTAATATGCCGATATTTGTGGTTAATGACGGTTCAACTGACTCTACCTATGATAAAATTATGAGTATTAACGGTATTTACGCCTTACATAACCATAAGAATAGGGGGAAGGGGGCGGCCATTACCACCGGTTTTGCCGAAGCTGTAAAAGTTGCCGATTGGGCTATTACAATTGACGCAGATGGGCAACATAATCCAGAAGATGCCTTAAAGATGATTCAAGCAATCCCTGAAAATGAACGGCCGATTGTTGTGGGTATGAGAGAGGGAATGATGGAAAAAGAAGTCCCATGGACAAGCCGATTTGGGCGTAAATTTTCCAATTTTTGGGTATTATTTTCAGGCGGTCCCAAAATGACGGATTCTCAGTGCGGGTTCAGAATATATCCTCTACCTGAATCGTTTGATCTGAAAGTGGTTGCCAAGCGATTTCAATTTGAAGTTGAGATTTTAGTAAAAGCCAGGTGGAAAAAAATTTCAGTAATCGAACACCCGATCAGCGTAAATTATCCGCTGGGGGCAGAAAGGATATCCCACTTTCGGCCATTTATTGATTTTTTAAGAAACTCCAGAACATTTTCACGACTTATTATTCAGAGGATCATGATCCCTTCATTCATACGAAAAAGGTGGTAATGTAAAGTCGTAGACAAAACTTGTTTGCATCATATTAAATAAACCCTAACGTTGCATAAACAACACGGTTAACATCACAAAAAACCTTTATATTTCAAGGCTTCCTCTCGTTTTCACATATATTGCAGGACATCACCATTTGTGCATTCGATCAAAGCCTTCCAAATCACCGTGTTGTTTACCCTTTGGGAAAGCCGATAGCACCGCATCTCCTTTGTTGTCAAGGGTTCGCAGTATGTTACTACGGCTTCACCCTTGACGCCTTAGATCTGCGGCACCCTCGACTTTTGCAACATTAGGGTAAACAATAAAAAATTCAATGAGGAAACTATTATATAAATCTATCATTTTCTTATCAAAGAAATTTGGTCTATGGGTTTTTGTTATCTTTGCCTGGATTGTTTCAACAGGATTTTTCCTTATTTTCCCTTTCAGAGTGGGCAACAGTATCAGATTTTATCGAACTCTCTTTCCGGACCGCAGCAGGTTTTATCATATACGATGCGCCTGGAGGCAGTTTCATAATTTTACAGACGTCTTTTTTGACAGATTTTTATTACAAGACTTCGGTGATATCTCCTATACATCCGAAGGATGGGAATACCTTGAACAAGCCATGGAGAATAGGACAGGCGGTATTATACTCATGTCTCATATGGGAAACTGGGAGATTGCTGCACATCTCCTGAAACAGAGACAAAATAAAATGAGACTGCTTCTTTATATGGGTATTAAGCAAAAAGAACAAATCGAGGGTATGCAAAAGGACAGCCTTTCTAAAAGTGGCATAAAAATCATTGCTGTGGATAAGGATGGTGCCTCACCATTTGATATCGTAGAGGGTGTTAAGTTTCTGAAAGATGGAGGGTTTGTTTCATTAACCGGTGATATTAAGTGGTATGAGGGCCAGCGTATTATTTCCACTCAATTTTTAGGTCACGAGGTATGTCTCCCAGAGACTCCTCATATCCTTGCTCTTCTTTCTGGTGTACCGCTATTCATATTTTTTTCTTTTCGTATTGGCAAAAAATGCTATCATTTTAAAATAACTAAACCTAAATATATTGAAGCTTCCTCGCGTTCTGAGAGAGAAGAGATAATTAGAAAATCAGTTCAGAAATATGCAAATTTTCTGGAACAGATGCTTCGTCAATATCCTTTTCAGTGGTATCATTTTAAACCTTTTCTTGGTGAGAGGTTGCGATAAATATTATTATATAGTAATTATGCTTTAAAAGTTGGTATTAAATAACTCCTTAGCTCTTTAAGTATATAAAATTTGGTAACAATTAGCGCTCTGAAAAAGTCATTAGCGTTTATACATGGCCGCTGGGATCTCTTTTTAAAAGCTGCAAAGTCTTTTCTCAGCCTTGTGGAAGGGCATTAACATGTGGGTCTCTTTAAGAGTCACAATCCAGAATTCGTTATCAGTTGTTTTAATGCCCCCGATACCTGTAATATATTAGGGTTACAGGGTCATGGGGTTCTCTTTTCAAAAACGAGACGTCAACTGCAAGGCCGAAGGGACATCACTGCGCTA
>CAYRFN010000122.1:0-11040 GCA_964423495.1 uncultured Desulfobacteraceae bacterium | reverse complement strand
AGGGTTAATAATGATGAAATTTAACTTCGGCCGACAGATGCAATCCCTCGCGAGAGTATGGGGAGAGCGTGAAGCCTTGGTCAACATCGAAAGGGGCAGGCGCTACACGTACCAGCAACTCCATCTGCTAACGAACAAGATCGCCAACATGCTGCGAGATCGGTTCGGGTTAGTGCGCGGCGACGCTTATATGAACATCCTGGAAAATGACAACCTCAGCCTTATCCATGTGTGGTCAATTTTCAAGGGAGAGGCCGCATGCGCATTTGCGAATTACCGCGACTCAATCGACGAGCACATCTGGCAAGTTGACTGGGTAAAGCCGAAGTTGGTCTTTCTGGAGAAGGCTTTGCTCGATACATATTATGGAATGCTTCGAGAGCACGGGATTGACATTGTCTGTATGGACCCGCCGGCCAATGAGCTGAAAGGCGTGTACTACTTCTGGGATCTCATCGAGGAAGCATCAGATGACGAGACGGGCGTGGAACACGATATGGACGAGGACGTGCTGCAGTATCGGTTCACCGGTGGAACAACTGGCAAGGGCAAGTGCGCCATGTACACCATTCGGAACTGGGAGGAAAATCGGGCCATATCCTTGGAGATAGACGATCCTATGACGATGGGAATGAGATTTCTCCATATCGGTCCGCTAAGTCACGGTGCTGGAATGTTTATGTATCCGCTCCTCTTCCTGGGTGCCGTCCAGGTTACTATGAATGCTGCTGATCTTGGGCGGTTTTGCGCCAACGTGGAGGCGGAGAAGATTGACTCCACCACTATGGTCCCTACAATGCTCTATCGTTTATTAGAAATCGAAGAGGCCGAGAAATACGATATGTCGACGCTGAAGACTCTGTACTACGGAGCTGCTCCTATGAGCCCTGCAAAGCTTGTGCTTCTCCAACAGCGCTTCGGGAACATCTTCGTACAGGTTTATGGATCAACGGAATTCTTGGGGTTCGCCTCAACTTTAAGCAAGTCAGACCACATCGTGAAAAGCGATTTGGACCGGCAGAAACTCGCTTCAGCAGGAACCGTGACGCCAGGATGTGAGTTGATGATCGTTGGAGACAGCGGCAAGGAGGTTTTCTTGGGAGAAGTAGGCGAAATATGGATGCGGTCGCCCGCGGTTATCAGGGGATACCTCAATAACCCCGAGGGAACAGGGTCCGAGTTTGAGAACGGATGGTGGAAGTCGGGAGACCTCGGGCGAATGGACGAAGCCGGCTACGTATACATCGTCGACCGCAAGAAAGACGTGATCAACTCCGGCGGGTACAACGTATATGCCGCAGAGGTCGAGGCCGTACTCGCCACCCACCCTGCGGTGCTGATGTCCGCCGTGGTGGGAATCCCACACGAAGAGTGGGGCGAATCAGTCCACGCCGAGATCTTGTTGAAAGAGGGCACAGAGGCGAGCGAAGAGGAGATCAAGGGATTCTGCAAAGAGAAGATCGCCAGATACAAAGCACCCAAGTCCGTAGTGTTCGTGAATGAGCTTCCGATCAGCACCGCCGGGAAGGTTCTGCGCAGGAAGGTCCGTGAGAAATACTGGGAAGGCAAGGAACGCAGAGTGAGCTAAGGCCTTGTCCGCAAAGATATCAGTAATGACCCGATCTTTATTTTTCTTTTCATAATATTCATCGCCTAAGTCATGATAAATGCCGCCATTTTTCCAAAGGTTAAAAAATAGCCACCAAGATTTATGGGAAGTTTCTGTTATAGCTTTTTGCTGAGTATGACGGGCGTGCATGCAACAATAGCAGCCCACAAGAGCGCTTGAACTTCTTTTAAGTGACTGAGCTGCTAATCGAAAAGCAATATGCAGGGGATAAGAAAAATAGGGCACAAGGGCTTGTTTAATCTCAAAGGGACATTTAACTGCATTCGCCATGCATCACCTTACATGGTGAAACAGAAGTGGGGACGCATCATAAACGTATCATCCGGAGCCCGCATTGGCATGCCTTGTAACGTTTCCTACTCCACCAGTAAGCCGGCATTCTGGGGTTAACAGGAACCATAGCCTAGGCCCTCATGGCATAACCTATAACGCCTATCAACCCACAGTAGCCACTCAGTTCACTCTTGCTGATAAAGTCAGGGCGGGGTTTGATGAAGGATACCGGAATGGCCTGATAACAAAGGAGCTATACGAGATACTAACAAATCCGCCACCGCCGGAAACGATACCTCCACTGGTAATCTACCTGTGCATTGATGAGGCGTCCGATATCAACGGAAAGCTCTTCGATATACTGGGCGACGCCATTTCTATATGGGCCGAGCCTTCCAAGAGATGTACCATTTTCAACAAGGGTGGCTGGACAATAGAGGATTTGAAAAATGCAGTCCCGAATGTACTGTTAAAATGAGATTGAGACACCAGATATCAATAAAAGGTAATGATTAATGTGCCAATCTACAGGACAGCGCTATAAATAGCTTAAGAATGAATGTCCTCTCATCACACAATTGGATAAAATATATAAAGGGGTTCAATAAATGTAAAAAAGTTAAGGAGGCTAATCATGAAAAACTACAAAATGTGGATAGACGGGAAATTTACAGATGCCGACTCAGGGAAGACTTTTACCGTCATTAATCCGACTACAGAGGAGGAAATAGCGAAACTTCCTCTCGGTGGCAAAACTGATGTTGATAAGGCCGTCGCGGCAGCTAAAAAGGCTTTTCCCGTTTGGTCAAGGCTACCGCAAACTGAACGCTCGCAGATAATAAGTAAGATTGCTGCTGCCATCAAGGAACATGCAGAGGAATTGATCGAACTTGATACCCTTGACCACGGTACCCCGCGATTCGGTGCGGAGTGGATGGTTTCCTGGGCGATCCATAATTTCGAATGGGCGGCCTCCGCCAGCAAGGCTATGACGGGCGATCTGCTGCAGCAGATTGATCCGGGGAGAAAAATAATACTCCAGCGCGAGCCGATAGGCGTCAGCGCCCTCATCACGCCGTGGAACGTACCTCTGGTTGCATTTGCGGCGAAACTCGGCGCGTCCATGGCCGTCGGCAATACCTGCGTCGTGAAACCGCCGAGCATTGATGCTCTCTCAACTATGAGGCTTGCCGAGATACTGGATAAACTGGATATACAAACGGGCGTCGTCAATATCATCACCGGCCCCGGCAGTTCCGTGGGCGAAGCTCTGGCCTCCCATCCGGATGTGGACTTGATAAGCTTCACCGGAAGCTGTGAAGTAGGCAAGAGAATCATGGAGTTGGGAAGCCAGACAATGAAACGGCTGCAGCTGGAACTGGGAGGCAAGAACCCGGTTATCGTTCTGGAAGACGCCGAAGTGGACACCTCCGTGGCCATGATGTTGATGATGCAATACGAGAATGTCGGCCAGACATGCGCCTCGCCAGGCAGATATTACATCCATGAAAAGGTTCATGACGAGTTCGTTAAAAAATTTGTGGCCGGTGCCAAGAAAATCGTCGTAGGAGACCCCAAGGACGAAATGACTCAGATGGGCCCTCTATCCAGCGCCGAGCAAAGGGACAGGGTAGAAGGCTACATTAAATCGGGGATAGCTGAAGGTGCAAAGCTGGTCCTTGGCGGTATAAGGCCGACGGAGCCTCCGTTGAACACGGGCTACTTTCTCATGCCCACGGTCTTCACCGGTATTAAGCAGAACATGACCATCGGCCGAGAGGAAATCTTCGGCCCGGTGGCGTGCTTCATGGAGCCGTTTACCTCTGAGGATGAAGCAATAGAGATGGTCAATGACAGCACCTTCGGCCTAACATCCTATGTCTGGACCAGGGATACAGCCAGGGGTATAAGGATTGCCGACAGGATATGTGCCGGCACGGTCAACATCAATAAAGGCGGTCCGCCGGGACCGGAGACCCCCTGGACTGGCTTTAAGGAGAGCGGCCTTGGCATTGAAGGTACCGACAAATACGGGCTGGAGGCATTCACTCAGCTTAAGCATATCAGCGTGGACTTAAATCCATAACAAGACCGTTGCGTCCCTGCTAAAAGAGGTTAATGAAGTTGGGACTGATCATAAACTTGCTTCATATTATGCTCAATAACATAATCCTGGAGTGTAAAGGATAGGCAAAAGGGGAGTCCATAAAAATGATGAATTCATTAAAAAGTCCTTGACAAACTTGTTTCGACACGTTAAAAAAAATTAAATGTTCTTATAGGAACTTCGTTTAGGAACATCACCGGCATGGGTGATATACCCCATCCTTATATGTTGTCCACCTAAATATTGGGACAGAGTCAGTCCGAGATATGTGGCAACCTCATCAATGGTTCTAAAGCGAGTGATATTCTGAATTTCAACCAGGATCTCCATAGCGCTTAAGGCACCAATACCAGGAATTCTTTTATGGAGTTTAACTCTGGGAGCACATTTTTCTTCTTTTCCCAGTTGAATGGCCTCATAAGTCAAACGCTTTTTTCCTCACTGAGATACTAAAAAAGTGTCACCAACGTTTCATTTAAGATTTTGTGAATTGTATTACTACAAAATCGAAAGGGGTGAGAGAGGACTACTATAATAATCATGGATTTAAAGGGATTATGGAATGGACTTCCAGATAATCTGAAAAAAATATTAATGGAGGCGCAGAAAGAGGTAGAGAGGGAATATGCCCCGATCAATACCAGACTTTTAAATGAGTCTGTGGAAAAATTGAAGAACGGTGGAGTAGAATTTATTAAATTCTCACCTGCTGAAGGCGAAAAATATGTGAATATCATTTATGACTCCTTCTGGAAT
This sequence comes from uncultured Desulfobacteraceae bacterium, assembly GCA_964423495.1. Lineage (GTDB taxonomy): Bacteria > Desulfobacterota > DSM-4660 > Desulfatiglandales > Desulfatiglandaceae > CAYRFN01. Next base: position 6,274 of record CAYRFN010000122.1, on the reverse strand, counting down.
GCTATGATATCAAAAACTCCAGAAGCTACTCAATTAAGAAAGATGCTCAGCAAGTAATGGAAAGGAGGCTAGAGATGTCTAATTTGCAGGATTGTATCAAGTTTGCTAATGAAAACCCCATATGCAGCTTTGCCACGATGGATGGGACCCAGCCTCGGACTAGGTTTCTGGGGATGTGGCGCGCTGATGAAACAGGATTTTATTTCCAGACCGAAACAAATAAGGCATTTTACGAGCAATTGAAGAAGAACCCGAAAACAGAGTTAAGTTTTCCTTTATTTAGCCTATTCAAACCGGGGGAAGAGAATGCCGAGGAGACAGATCTGACCGAGATAGTGCAAATGAGGGTGACCGGCGAGGTTGAGTTTTTAAATGATATGGAGCTCAATAAGCAATGTTTAGAAGACAGACCCTTCCTAAGAGGCGTTGGCATTGACTCACCAGACAGTCCTCTGCTGTCTTTGTTCCGGATAGCAAAAGGGGAAATCATGCTCTGGAGATTAATGGACAGTACCAAGGAGGCTTCAATACCCAGGGTAAAGTTTTAGATGAAATAATTGAGATATTTTATTATCATAACCGGACACTACTGATGCAGGGAATTTTGGCATGACCTGGGAAACATTATTACAACCGTTGATCTATGGCTTGCAATCCGGGGTAACCTATATAATCATAGCCCTTGGGCTTACTTTGATTTTTAGTATTATGAATATCCTTAATCTCGCCCATGGCGAGTTCTACATGCTGGGCGCCTTTTCTATACTGTATTTGGCCGGTTTATTGCACATTAACTACATTCTCGCTCTATTTATCAGTATGGTGATAGTGGGACTCATTGGAATTTTTGTTGAACGGGTTTTTTTCCGCCCAGTGATCGGGGAAATGGCTCCCACTATCATAGTCGGGATTGGCTTGATGTGGGTTTTCAGAGCCTCTGCCCAGCTTATTTTTGGAAGACAACCGAGGGGCATGTCAGAAATTTGGCAAGGAAGTTTGACCTTCCTTGGCGTAACCATCAGTGAATCAAGGATAATGGCTGGGATAATCAGCATTCTTTTAGTAGTAGTGATGTATTTTTTCGTCTATCGAACCAAGTTGGGCCGAGCCATGCAGGCTATTGCTCAAGACCAAGAGACGGCTGCATTACAGGGGATAGACATTGATAGAGTGGGCATATTGGGCTTCGCATTGGGCTGTGCTCTGGCAGGGGCCGCAGGGGGGATAATGGCACCTATTTTTTTCATCGACGCAACCATGGGAATTGATGTTTTAGTGAAATCAATAGCTATCATCATACTTGGCGGAGTGGGAAGTATACCCGGTGCCGCCATAGGTGGATTGGTTTTGGGTATCGTGGAAAGTTATGGTTACACATTCATCGGATACCCTGCATCTCTTTTACCGTTTCTCATTATTATTCTGGTTTTGATCTGTAAACCTACCGGGCTTATGGGAAGGAAGCTATGAAGCGAAGAAAGTACTTCACCGCAGCTCCATACTTAGTCCTATTGGTCATAGCGGTATTAATACCAATCCTGGTTGATAACCAGTATTACCTTGGGATAATAACATCAATTCTTGTTAATATACTTCTCGCTGTCAGCCTCTGGTTCATCATTAGTACGGGGCAGGTGACCTTAGGCCATGCCGCCTTCGCTAGTATCGGTGCTTATATATCGGCTGCCTTGGTATCTGTTTATGGCCAATCTTCGTTGATCGGCTTAATAGCTGCAATGGCAATTGCTGCGATTGTGGCAACAATTATTGGATATATCACGCTCAGAATAACAGGCATCTATTTTCTTGTTGTGACCTTGGCTTTTGGTGAAATAGTGAGGATCTTTTTTGGTATGGTGGAGCATCCGTTTGGCGGCTTGAACGGGCTAATGAATCTACCGGCCCCTGATCCTATTCCTTTCCCGGGTCTTGGAGTGATTAGTTTCGTGTCAAAACAATCATTATACTACGTGATAATGATATTCACTTTTCTAAGTGCGGTAATCATTCATAGGCTATACCGTTCGCAAATTGGCATGGTGCACCGAGGCATTAGTCAAGCCGATAACCTCGCTGAGCACGTGGGAATCAACATTATGGCATATAAACTTAAAGCCTTCGTCCTTGGGAGTATGTTTGCCGGTTTGGCAGGTGTCCTGTATACTTATATTAACAAGTCTATACTGGTTTCCTCTTTTACATTGGAGCAATCCACTATCTATCTTCTGTATGTAGTGGTAGGGGGAGAAGCCAATATTGCCGGACCAATAATAGGAGCAATCATCCTCAATATAGTGTCTGTTATTTTAAGACCGATCCAGGAGTTTGAACCGATAATATACGGATTGCTGTTAATAGCCGCCGTTGTTTTTTTTCGAGGGGGTATATTGAGCCTGGTTCAAAATATAATGTATAAGGTTCTATCATTAATTCGTAATAGCAATTTGACGAATTAAATCTTGCTGTGGGTGTAATGGAGGTGGAGAACTGAAATTGGTGCGGATTTTTACGGTGTTTTCAATTGAGATAAAACGATGGCGGAAGACCTTTCATGATAAATTAGTAATGGTATTATATACCAATATATCGAAGGGGGTGATGCTTGCCGATAAATTTTTAGGGATAAATAATATAATAAATCAATCTTTAAGGAGGTAATTGCTATGAAAAGGGTTATATTAAGTTTGCTATTGATCATGTTGATGGTTGGCACAGCGATAATATGTGCTACAAAACAAACTCAAGCGAAGACGTTAGATATCGGCATTGCTACTCCTTTAACCGGGCCCCCGGCGCATCTTGGTACCAATTTAAAAAATAGCATTCTATTGGCGATAGATGACCAAAACAAGCAAGGAGGAGTGACCATTGCCGGAGAAAAATATACGTTAAATGCCATAATCCGTGATAGCAAAGCTGATAATGCTGCCGGAAGGTCGGTTGCTGAAGAACTGGTTTTTGGTAAAAAGGTGAAGATTGTTGCCGGGCCTTTTCTGGCTGATGCGATAGGGGCACAGACAGTTACTGAACCGAACAAAGTCATACTGTTCGCAGTGACCTGCGATATACCGGGAATATCTACCCCGGAAAAACCATATAGCTTCTTCATCTCCGGAGGCGGATACGAGGCAACCGTTAATGGAGCTGCGTATGTACAGAAGTTCTACCCCGACCTGAAAACAGTGGCTACAGTGAACCCCGATTTACCCAGTTTACCAAACTGGGTGCATACGGCCGAAACCCTGTTCCCCAAGTATGGCTTGAAATGGATGGGGGTCGAGAAATTTTCTGCTGACACAAAGGACTTCATGCCGGTAATTTCACGAGTGTTGGCTAAGAAGCCTGATATCGTAGATACAGGCGGTACTGCAGGCGACATGGGAGGTATGTGTGCCCTCCTCATAAAGCAGTTGAGGGGAGCCGGCTTTAACGGTGTAATTATGGCACGCACTGTTCCGCCAGTACCCGTGATGATGGAAGTGGTGCCCGAACAATTCCGAACAAAGATTATCACCAACGATATACTTGTAGACAGCCCTGTAGTAAGCAAAGAATACAAGGCCATGCATCAGCGATATGTAGATATGTTCAAAGAGCCCCCCATTGATATCGTTGGCGAGATGTATGATGGAATAAAGCCTTTCTTCGAGTTTATCAATGGGCAGGATACCATGGACACTACTGCGTGGGTGGAAGGATTTGCGAAATACCGCTGGCAGAGCATATGGGGACGCGAAGGCAGGTGGATAGGAAAACCGATACGGGGAATTAATCGGATGCTGGTGTGGGGTTTCTGGGTCTCTGAGTATACAAACGGCAGACCAGAGACAAAATGGAAGGCTCCTATTCCTTGGGATCTTTTCGAGTAAAAGTAGCAAAGGAGGAGACTGTTCGGAGTCCTCTGAGCGCATGAGTTGCGGTTCCTGCGAACCGTAGCCCCCTAATAATGCAATTAGTGAAGGCGATAACAAATCTGTATCCATGGAGAGATGAGGAAGCGGTTATTTCTCTATCGCTCCGTGGATACATTTATTTAAAAATGCTAATTCTATAAGGTAAAATGGCCCTGCTTGAACTGCAAAAAATATCTAAAAGCTTTGGTGGTTTGAAGGCGGTGAACGAACTTGACCTCTCAATAGATAGGGGTGAAATAGTCGGGCTTATTGGACCTAATGGGGCGGGCAAAACAACGGTTTTTAACGTGATAAGCGGAGTGTTTAAGCCTACCATGGGAAAGGTGTTGTTTAAAAATGATGATATCACCGGCTTAAAGCCTCACAGCGTCGTAAATAAGGGTTTAGCAAGAACCTTTCAGCTAACGACTCTTTTCGGCAATCTGACAGTCTTAGAAAATATCTTGCTGGGCTTCCATCTGAAATCGCAAATAGGATACCGGAGGGCACTATTCAATATCGTCTCTAACAGAGCTCGATACAAACAACTATTGGATAGTGCGGTAGAACTTGCCGATTTCATGGGATTAGGGGAAAAACGAAATGAGCTCGCGAAAAACCTGTCACACGGACATTGCAGAACTCTGGAAGCGGCTATTGCGCTGGCGACAGGTCCCGAATTACTACTGCTGGATGAACCGGTCACTGGGATGAATACGATAGAAAGTACAACGATGATGAACAAGATCAGAGAAATTAATAAAAAGGGAATATCAATCCTTCTGGTAGAGCACCATATGAATGTAGTAATGGGTGTTTGTGAGAGGATATGTGTCTTGGATTTCGGTATGAAAATAGGCGAGGGCTCTCCTAAGGAGATTTGTAACAATCAAAAGGTTATTAAGGCTTACCTGGGAGAAAATGTATGCTATTAGAAGTCCGGGACATAAGAGTAAATTATGGGAAGGTTGAAGCGGTCAAGGGAGTGTCCTTGCGGATAGCAGAAGGGGATATTGTTACCATTCTTGGAGCAAATGGGGCAGGTAAAACAACAATATTAAAGACTATTTCAGGATTGAAACATCCGACTTCCGGCGAGATACTGTTTTACGGTGAAAGAATAGATGGCAATAAACCATCAAGAATCGTCAGGTTAGGAATAGGGCATGTTCCTGAAGGAGCGCGTGTATTCCCTGATATGAGTGTTCAGGATAACCTGGCGTTAGGAGCCTTCGTAAGGAAGGATCGAGAAGGCATTAAACAAGATTTGGAGAAGATATATAAGCACTTTCCTATACTCAAGGAGAGGAGTCGACAAAAAGCAGGTAGTCTAAGCGGCGGCGAGCAGCAGATGCTGTCGATTGGCAGGGCCATGATGAGCAAGCCGAGGCTTCTTTTAATGGACGAACCAACTATCGGACTCAGCCCTATGCTTATAGATGAGATCGCCAAAATAATTATTTTTATAAAACAAAATGGTATCAGCGTATTTCTGGTGGAGCAGAATGCGAGTCTTGCGCTAAAGCTGGCAAATAGGGCTTATGTGGTTGAAAATGGCCAAATTGCACTGGCCGGTACCAGCGAGCAACTTATTAACAATGATGAAGTCAAAAGGGCTTATTTGGGCGGATGAGTGGCTAAGTGTGAGTCATTTGTTACAGGAGTTAATAAAGATGGAATATCATAGTGTGCTGTTCGATACTGACGAAAGCGTGGCCATCATGACACTAAACCGCCCAGACAAGATGAACGCTTATAGCAATGAGTTGGGCGACGAGTTTTTAGACGGACTGGAACGCGTAAAGAAAGACCCTCGGATAAGAGTCCTTATCATCACTGGCGCTGGTCGAGCGTTCTGCTCAGGGGTAGACCTGGAACAGTGCCGGCAAGCCTTAGAGGACCGGAAGAAGGGAAACAAAGAGTGGCATGACTATTTGCTTCAGTGGATCACCACTACGCCCAAGATAATGATGGAACTGGACAAACCCATCATAGCCGCAATCAACGGTGCGGCCATTGGGATGGGTTGCAGCATAGCCTTGGCCTGCGATAATTGGCTAATCCTCGGTAAGCCCCCAGCTATGCCGGGGAGACTCCCAGAGTTTGACATTTGTGGGAATATAAGAAAACCTCCCGAATATGAACCGCTCAATGCTCACAGACAAGGAGGTTTTCGATGAATGATTTTCATAGTTTAAGTCATACAACATGGGATTGCAAGTACCATCTAATTTGGATTCCGAAGTGTCGGAAAAAGGTAATGTATGGGCAGCTGAGAAAACACCTGGGTGAAGTTTTCAGAGAGTTTGCCTTACATAAAGAATCAAGAGTAATAAAAGGCCATCTTGTGGGTGATCATGTTCACATGTTGTTATCAATTC
>CAYRFN010000121.1:0-11127 GCA_964423495.1 uncultured Desulfobacteraceae bacterium | reverse complement strand
AGCGCAGTGATGTCCCTTCGGCCTTGCAGTTGACGTCTCGTTTTTGAAAAGAGAGTCCCATGTCTTGCCATGGCTAAACTGCGACTTTCTTAAAAGAGAACCCCCATGACCCTGTTTCATCTATGTAATATTGCATAAATATTGTGACTATTAAAGAGACCCATATACCGATGTCCACCTACCATACCCATGCTTAGGACCTAGGGGGCATTTGATCCCGAGATAGGCAGGACGACTTTTTTAAAATAGACCACCATGCCCTTAAATTTCGTTAATAATTTATTCAGAACACTAAATTACATTGTTTTGCACACTTTTTTCAGTGCAGCAGCCAAGGCCTCATCTTCTTCTTGAATTTCCTCCAAGGTCTTGGGTTTTACTTCGGGAGGTCTTTCCTCTAATCCATACTTCCATTTAAGGAATTGCTCTCCCGTTGCGTGATAGAGTGCATAGATCAAAAGATCATAATCGTCTTTTGCCAGGCCTCCTATCTTTTTTCTGTCCTCTTCCAGCTCCGGTTCAAGGTAATCTGCCGCGCGACCTGTTACAGGTGTCTCACCCCGCTTGTAGCCTTTAAGCACTATTTTCTGGACCTCTGGATCAACCGGCGTGGGGGTCTTGCCGTAAAGGCCATAGACCAGATCTTTCACCTCGTTGGTCACCATCTTATATTTTCCAAAGAGGACATTTAAAACAGCCTGGACTCCAACGATCTGGGAAGTAGGCGTCACTAAAGGAGGTGTCCCAAGTTCTTTACGGGTAATGGCAACCTCTTTGTGTACCTCTCCTAATCGATCCAGGGCTTTGGCCTCCTTAAGCTGACTGACAAGGTTAGATATCATACCACCAGGGATTTGATGTGCAAGTACGCTGGTGTCAATAACTGACATCTTGTGTTTGGCCAAATAATCACGATACTTTGGTGCAATTGTCTCCATATAATCACCTAATTCCAAAAGAAGGCCAAGGTCAAATCCCGTGTCTCTGGTTGTTCCATAGAGGGTCGCTGCAATAGGCTCAACAGCAGGCTGGGATGTTCTTAATGCAAATGGTGCCAGACACGTATCAACAATATCCACGCCAGCTTTTATGGCTTCAAGGTAAACCATTGAAGCCATGCCACTGGTATAGTGTGTATGGAGGTGGATTGGAATGGAGATTAGATTCTTGAGCTCGGTGATAATTTTGGCGATGTCAAAAGGGGCCATTATCCCGGCCATGTCTTTAAGACATAGTGTGTCCGCCCCCATGTCCTGGATCTCTTTGGCCTTGTTAAGGTAATACTCTAAGTTGAATACATCGCCACCCATACGCCTTTCTGTCAAAGAATAACAAATGGTTCCCTGAAAGTGTTTGCCGTTTGCCTTGATCCTCTCCACAACTGTTTGAAAATTGCGGAAATCATTCAGCGCATCAAAGACACGAAAGATATCTATGCCCGCTTCACATGCCTTGTCCACAAACAACCTCGCAACATCATCTGCATAATTGCGATATCCAACCAGGTTCTGGCCTCTCAACAGCATGGAAAAAGGAGTCTTTTTGATATATTTTTTCAGTGTCCTGATGCGATCGAATGGATCTTCAGCTAAGAAACGATGCATTGTATCGAAAGTTGCTCCTCCCCATACTTCCATGGCCCAGAATCCCACACTGTCCATCTTTTCAGCAATGGGGAGCATATCTTCGGTTCTCATTCTTGTGGCCAGCGTTGACTGATGACCGTCTCGAAATGTATTGTCTTGAATTTTTAAGGGATTATTTGGACCTTCTTCTAAAAAAACGTTCATGGTATATCTCCTTTAACACATTATAATAAATAATACTGTGGTAATGCTCAAAAATTTTTACGATAGGAAGGGCATGGAGCTCTCTTTTAAGAAACCGACTAGGCAGGAACTCCGACCTGAGCATTCCTGCAAACTAAGGCGGGCGGCGGACTTTCTGGATTTATGCCATATGCTGAACTCCGGGCATCAAGCACAATAACTTCCCCGCCCGCCTCAGGCAGCAGGGATCTCAACGATCTCTCCGAGGCGTAGGCTCTACGAGCCAGAGGCCAGCAACCAATTTTTCGGTTCTTAAAAGAGAGCTCCATGCCCTTCCTATCAAACATAGGTTTTAGATCCAGAATAATGGAACTCACATTTCAGGAATCGAGATAACAAAACGGTCAGGTATAAACTGAATGTAAACAGTTTTGAACGTTATTAACACTTTAGATTCTTTGAAATAAATTATCTACGAGTGAGGAGGTCTCTTTTAAAAAATACACAGACTATCCAAAGCATTGATAAACTGTAGTTTGGCCCTAAAATATAATCAGGCATCTACATATGGGTCTCCTTAAGAGTCACAATCCAGAATTCGTCATCAGTTGTTTTAATGCCCCCAATACCTGTAATATACAACGGTTACAGGGCCATGAGATCTCTTTATAAGAAAGTCATCCCTCCTATGACTGGATCAAAAACCCCTGGGTGTTAACCATGGATCAGATACAGAAAAGCAGGACATGGGGCTCTCTTTTCAGAAAACGAAATATTGGTTGCTGGTTGTTTGAGTTAAGTTGCTTCTCAGGCGGGCGGCAAATTACTGAGGTTGATGCCATAGCCACCATAAAGGCAAAGTACTGACTTAACCCTCCGCCCGCCGTAGCGCAGTGATGTCCCTTTGGCCTTGCAGTTGACGTCTCGTTTTTGAAAAGAGAACCCCATGTCCTGCCACGGCTAAACTGCGGATTTCTTAAAAGAGATCCCCATTACGTCCCTTACTGTCTTATTTTTCAAAGAGCTAAACAGTTACTTTTTTTAGATAAGATATAGTATAAACAAGTAAAAAGGGTCAAGAGAATTTATCTAATATCTATCTTAAAGATCGTAAAGATCAAAATAACCTTGAGTAAAAATCCATATTATTTTAAGAGGTATCTCATTCCATGAACATAAATGGGGGTATTTAATTCTTGTCGGCGGAAAATCAGAATCCCAAAATCTATAGTGTCAGTGAACTAACTGAAGAGATTCAAGGCCTTCTTGAAGACCGATTTGACTTTGTATGGGTTGAAGGTGAAATCTCCAATTTCAGTTCTCCTGTTTCAGGACACTATTATATGATTCTCAAGGATGAAAAGGCTCAGATCAGAGCGGTTATGTTCCGCCTTCAGGCTCGCTATCTCAAGTTTCTCCCTGAAAATGGCATGAAAGTGATTGTTCAAGGAAGAATAAGTCTATACCCACCTCGAGGAGAATATCAAATTATTCTTGATTACTTGGAGCCAATGGGGTTTGGCGCTTTGGCCCTCGCCTTTGAACAGCTTAAAAAGAAATTAGCGGCCCAAGGTGTCTTTGATAAAGAGATAAAGAGACCTCTTCCTTCGCTCCCTCAACGTGTCGCTGTCATTACATCTCCTACCGGTGCAGCAATTCGTGATTTTTTAAAGGTCATCCGCCGACGATTTGCAAACATAGAGATCATTATTATTCCGGTTCGGGTACAGGGGGAGGGGGCCACCGAGGATATGGTGGAAGCCCTTGACGTAGTTAATCATGAACTAAATGTGGATGTCATTGTCCTGACACGCGGAGGCGGCTCCCTTGAAGATCTGTGGGCATTTAATGAGGAAAAACTGGCTCTGGCTATCAGACGTTCACAGATACCGGTTGTCTCTGCAGTGGGCCATGAAATTGATCTCACTATTTCAGACCTTGCAGCTGATCTCAGGGCCCCGACGCCTTCTGTAGCTGCCGAGCTCCTCGTAGTGGAAAAGGAGTCTATTATCAACCGATTGGATGAGATGAGGGATCGGTTGGTGACGGGGATAAATCAAAATTTAAAGAATCAGATTCAGGAATTATATCGCTTGGCAAAACGTATTCAGGATCCAAGAAAGCGCCTCGCTGATATCTGGATGCGTCTTGATGAAAACTATTCCAGACTTGTCAGGCTGATGGATTTGAATGTACTTGATGCCCGGAAAAGAGTTACCGCTGAAGTGCGTGCACTGCTTCTTCGCTCTCCTATGAATATGATAAACTCAATGACTGAACGATTAAGCTTTCAAAAGATGTCACTCGCCCAGGGCTTGGATAAGCAGCTTGGGATCAAGCAGACTACACTTTCACTCTTGAAAAAAAGATTGAAGGATCTGAGTCCGAATTCAATTCTTGAGCGGGGATACAGTATTATCAGGAAATTGCCGGAAAAATGGGTGATAAGGCATGCATCAAGTGTGAAAAAGGGAGATCAGGTTCAGGTGCTCCTGGCAGAGGGAGAGTTGGAATGTCAGGTGAAAAAAGTGGGTTCAGATGGTGGGTACTGATTCCTATTTGACAGTAACTGTATATGATTATACAGTTTTAATAGATTGCAAGACTTGTAATCTGGAGGAATGATGGCTGAAAAAAGATTTGAAGAGGCAATGAAACGATTGGAGGAAATCGTGCAAAGCCTGGAGGGCGGAGAATTACCTCTGGAAGATGCAATTAAGGAGTTTGAGGAAGGAATCAAGCTCGCCAAATTCTGTACTAATAAACTGGAAGAGGCTGAAAAAAAGGTGTCACTCTTAGTTCGGGAAAAGGGCGGGGAGCATAAACAGGTCCCTTTTGTGGTCGAAGAAGAAAAGAATGCAGAGTGAACAAGATTTTGATTTAAATGCCTATCTCAGTGAAAAAAAGACTATTGTGGATAGGGCACTTGAAGTCTATTTGCCGGAACCTGAAGTGCCGACAAGGGATTTAATAAGTGCAATGCGATATAGCGTATTTGCAGGTGGCAAAAGGCTGAGACCAATTCTGTGTATTGCCGGATGTGATGCTATGGGTAAGGATGGAACCAATGTCCTTCCTGTCGCGTGCGCTCTTGAATTGATACATACATATTCTCTTATCCATGACGACCTTCCAGTGATGGACGATGACGATCTGAGAAGGGGAAAAGCAACCAATCATAAGGTCTTTGGGGAAGCCGTAGCCCTGTTAGCCGGTGATGGGTTACTAACCGAGGCCTTTGGCCTAATGACTCGATCCGAGCTGTTAGAGGGAGTATCTATAGATCATATCCTAAAGGTGATAGGCCTTATTGCCCAAGCTGCCGGATATCGTGGGATGGTTGGGGGCCAGGTAGTTGACATTCAATCCGAAAAAAAGGAAGTGGATTTTTCCACTGTTGAATTTATTCACACGCATAAGACAGGCGCCTTGATTTCAGCTTCAGTAACTTCTGGTGCCGTTCTTGGCGGCGGGGACAAGTCCCAACTAAAGGCGATCACCTCATATGGTAAAAAGATAGGTCTTGCGTTCCAGATTTCCGATGATATTCTGGATATAGAGGGTGATTGCAAGGCCATTGGTAAAAGGGTCGGAGCTGATGAACAAAAGGGGAAGATAACTTATCCGGCGGTTGTCGGTTTAAGCAGATCCAAAGAAATCCAGTCAGAGTTGGTTGAAGAAGCAATTGAGTCACTTCGAGAATTTGATCAAAGGGCAGAGCCTTTACGTCATATTGCTCGATACATTATTGAAAGAAAAAAATGACCAGATCTAATAAGAGTCTTTTAGACAATATTAATAGTCCCGCTGATCTTAAGGGCCTAACTCTTCGTGAGCTTGAAGCCCTGGCTGGTGAAATCCGTAAAGAAATTATTGAGTGTGTATCCAAGAAGGGTGGTCATCTTGCGCCCAGCCTTGGTGTTGTGGAACTAACAATTGCCCTCCATTATGTATTTAATGCCCCGAAAGATAAGATCATCTGGGATGTGGGACATCAGTCCTATGCCCACAAGTTGATAACCGGGCGGAGGGAGCAGTTTCATACACTTCGAACATACGGGGGCATCAGTGGTTTTCCAAAAAGGGCGGAGAGTGTCTATGACACGTTTGATACCGGGCATAGCAGTACATCTATTTCTGCGGGTTTGGGCATCTCGACGGCAAAGACACTTAAGGGAGAAAAAAACAAGGTAATTTCAGTGATTGGTGACGGTTCCATGACAGCGGGAATGGCCTTCGAAGGACTTAATCAGGCTGGGCATACTGAGAAAGACCTGATCGTTGTTTTGAATGACAATGCAATGTCCATATCACCGAACGTGGGTGCCTTTTCCTCTTTCTTAAGCAGAAAGATGACCGGTAAGCGCTTTGTCAATTTAAGGAGAGATCTTGAAAATTTTATAAAATCTCTTCCAGGTGTGGGAGAAAATATCCTGAATCTGGCCCGTAAAAGCGAAGATTCTTTTATCACCTTTTTTACTCCAGGCATGTTATTCGAAGCATTCAAATTCAGATATATCGGACCGATTAATGGCCACCGGCTTAATCTGCTCATTGAGGCGTTCAGGAATACGAGCCACCTTGAAGGTCCGGTTTTGGTACATGTCCTCACGGTAAAAGGGAAAGGTTATGAGCCCGCTGAAAAGGATCCAGCTCACTATCACGGGGTTGGTTCGTTTAAAATCCCCACTGGTTCGCCTCCGAAAGTCAGCCCCGTACCTCCGCCATCTTATACTGAAGTATTTGGTAAGGCTATGGTTGATATCGCTCAAAAGAACAAAAAGTTGTTTGCCATTACAGCTGCAATGCCGGAGGGAACCGGGTTAACAGAGTTTGCACAAGCTTACCCAGAAAGATTTTTGGACGTGGGGATTGCGGAACAACACGCTGTTACCTTTGCAGCCGGGCTTGCCACAGAGGGATACAGGCCGGTAGTGGCGATCTATTCTACCTTTCTTCAGAGGGCCTTTGATCAGATTATTCACGACGTGTGTCTCCCAAATCTGCCGGTTGTTTTCGCCATTGATCGGGGTGGGATCGTTGGAGAAGATGGTCCCACACATCACGGGCATTTCGATATCACTTATCTGCGAAGCCTTCCAAACATGACTGTGATGGCACCCAAGGATGAAAATGAACTGAGGCATATGCTTTATACTGGCTTACAAGACCATGGCCCGGTTGCAATCAGATATCCCAGGGGAAGGGCCCTTGGGGTCCCTATGGATCTGGATTTTAAGATCATTCCCATGGGTCAGGCAGAGGTGCTAAGAGAAGGTAATGATATGATGATTTTTGCCCTGGGAAATACTGTGCATCCCTCATTGGAGGCCGCCGCCCATTTAGAAAAAGATGGGTTCTCTGTTGGGGTGACAAACTGCCGTTTTGTGAAACCTATTGACAGAAGATTGGGGGAGCTTGCTCCATCTTCAGGTCGAATTTTGGTAGTGGAAGAGAATATCAGGCAGGGAGGCTTTGGTGGGGCAGTATTAGAATTATTAAATGATATGGGTCTTGAAAAGGTCTATGTAAGAAGGATAGGATTGCCTGACAAATTTATTGAGCACGGATCGACTACTCTATTGAGAAAAGAGTATGGGCTTGATACTTCTGGAATATTGAAGGAGGCAAGAGATCTCTGTCAAAAGACTAAAAAGCAGTAAGATCAGGATGGATCAACTTTTAGTTCAAAGAGGTCTGGCAGAGAGCCGTGAAAAGGCTAAAGCCATGATTATGGCAGGCCATATAGAGGCCAATGGCATACTGGTTGATAAACCCGGATCTCTTATGCCGGACTCATCATCAATCTATTTGAAGAAAAAATCTTGTAGCTACGTAAGCAGGGGTGGCTTAAAGCTTGAAGCAGCCCTTAAATACTTTTCGGTTGATGTTGATGGTCTGGTCTTGCTGGACGTAGGTGCTTCCACTGGAGGGTTCACGGACTGCTTGCTCCAGCACGGGGCAAGCAGGGTCATTGCAGTAGATGTGGGGTATGGTCAGCTTGACTGGAAACTCAGACAGGATCCAAGGGTAGAGGTTCTGGAAAAGAAAAATATATGCAATACGAAACCTGAGGACCTGGATGGGCCTATCCATGGAGCTGTTATTGATGTCTCCTTTATATCGCTGAGGCTTGTTATACCTCCTGTGTCTAATCTAATTGTGAGGCAAGCCTTTATCATTGCCCTGATCAAGCCCCAGTTTGAGGTTGGAAAAGGGAAGGTAGGCAAAGGGGGAGTAGTCCGTGATCCAAAATTGCATAAGGAGGTTCTTGATAGTCTCAAGACCTCTTTTGAAGACTCAGGTTGGGATGTCCAAGGACATATTCCTTCCCCGCTTTTAGGGCCAAAAGGAAACCGCGAGTTCCTTGTCTATCTAAAAAGATAGAAGGTCTCATTCCGTCATAAAGGACCGGCAGATCTCCGTTTAAATTACCTTTTAATAATTATGCGGCGCTACGCTTTGAAGCCTTTAGCGGATTGAGCTTTCCGTTTCCTTTTTTGGCTTCTATTTCCAAGTGCGTCGCCATATTGCAATTGCCGGCGCGCCATTTGGCGACAGGATCAGGAAAGACGAGGCAATATTTACCGGTGGGTAATTCAATTGTTTTCTGGCAGCCTTCACACTGCTCAACAATTGTATGGCATGCGCCGCCATTAAACTGGCAGCCCTTCTTGCTCATAAAAAAGCACTCATAACCTTCTTTGACGCTTGTACAAACCATTTTAATCACATCCTTTCTTTTAAAGATTTAGATTTGATAAACTCGTATAAAGCCCTTATTTAGACGTCCCAGTAAAGAGCTCCTGATGTAAGGTGCACTAATCTTTAAGGATTAGGCCTACTTAGATATACATCGGAATGATTTGCCCTGTTAAATCGGCTCTGCCGTCTCTCATAGAGAATTTAACAGAGCAAGGATGAAACAGCATGCAGCAGAGAGACTTTTTACGAAGCCTTCAAATTTGCAAATGGGGATTTATGCCTGACAAATTATACGTTGTCAAGCAAAATAAGCACTATTATCCAGTTTTCAAGGAGAGACCTTAAAAAAATCATATTTCAAGTTATTTAGAGTAAGCGAAGCAATCGTATGTGATGTAGGCTTCTTTTCATGTTCACTGATTCAGATAGCCTCTGTCTGGAATCAGATGTGCTGATTCCAATACCCCTCCAACTCGTAGAATCACATCCTCGGGAATAAGCGTCCCGGCATGCAGCCGAGGCGGTGGGATGTGTTGAGCATCTGCACCAAAGGCCATGTAGTGATCCACTGCTTTGTTGGCGTTCGCGAAAGCATTCCCATCTGGTATATCGCTGACCAGCGTAAATACCTGCTCCACCACTTGTGTTAAGCTATCAGACAAGTCGGCTGCCTTGTCGACACGCCCGGCCTCCAGCAAAGATACTATTGTCTTCAGCTCTCGTGGGAAGCAATTGGCGGTGCTCAGAAGCAACCCATAATAGGGCCCGCCTGATTCCTGCAGCCATTGAGCATAACGTCCCTCCGCGCCTCTTGCCAGTAAGAGCCCACTGAGACCGTCGGATTCAAGTGCGACTCGATCTTCGCCGCTCGAGTCTTTGAGAAGGACAAGGTTCGCGTGGCGATCCGCCAACCGCGCAACCAATGAAGGCGACATTTCATTTTCAGTGATTTGTGGGAGTTGATAGAGCACTGTAGGGATACCGAGTTCAAGCACACTCTCAAGATCGACTTCTATTTTGTGTTGGGACAGTTCACTTCCTCGTGGAGGACAGATAGTGAAGCCACAGACTTTGCTTGCCTTCATCGCCTTGATGGGGTCGCCCTCCCCCGTCTCCCTCTTCAATGTGCCGAGCATCTCCAAGATACTCTGGCGGGTGGCCGAGGCCTTATCTTTCAGTACACCCAGCAGCAGGCTGATATTTTTATCTTTGGCGAGTTTGAGGGCAAGGTTAATTAAAGCACGAACTTCGCTATCGTTCATCTCCCATGCGTCTCCCGTCGACCCCGGCACCAGGAACGCATTGACGTGGGGAGTCATGAAACCCCAGTGTGCCGCCATGCGATCCCGGTCTACCTCTCCGTTTGGCGTATAGTGTGTCAGCGGGGGACACCAGAGGCGTGGCATCCATTCGCCCACCAGTTCTCTCAGGAGTTTTCGGCGTCTTTCTGATGTGTTCAATACAATCGAGCCTCCATATTTTGACGGTCGAAACCATTAATTGATTTATTTGCTTGATTCAAGTCTTATACTAAAAAAAGCACACTTATTACAAATAGGTAAATAGTTACTCGATAGTCAAAAAGAATCTTTTTAATCGGGGTTTCATTTAAGAGTCAAAACCAGCCTTGAACCCTTAAGTGACCCCTTAATTTCTAAGTATAATTTAACTTGTTACACAAAAAACATACGGCAAGGCCATTTTGCCCTTGCCTCAGCATTCATAATCAAGTTGATTTATCTCGCAACTATCTTTCTAAGATCCTCGTGAAAGATAATCCTTGAGTATCGTGAGCTGGCCTCTTTTCCAGGGGTGAAAAATAGTCTAATCCAGAAATCGCTCCTGGGCTTTGCGGGGAATTTACCGGCAGCCATAGCTACCAGGTATCCGTTAAAATCCAAATACATAGTAGGTCGGTCAACAAAGGATTTGCCCCCCTATTTTTACTCATTCCTAATTTTGAATCTTCCAGCTTCCATCAGGTTGTCTGCAAGCTGTTCCATAAGCCTGATATTCTTTGCCTCCGATAACGATTGTCTGTTGATATTCCCTGCAATATTCCTCCTGCTTGGTAATAATGACTCTCCCGGAACGACCAGTTTCAGGATTATACCATTGATTCCCTTCCCCTATTCTTGATGTCTCGATTGTATTTGTTACAATTGAATTATGAACTCGTTGCTCTTCACTATTTAGCCTATCATACATTCTACCAAGTTCTGAACCAATAAGACCTCCAATAACAAAACCTATACCTGTACCAACTTCACCAACTTGATGACCAATAATAGCACCTGCCACTATGCCTGTTATTGCACCAATAGCTTCTCCACTTCTGGTCCCTGGAGCACATCCAAACAATGCAGACAACATTAATAAACTGCACAAGATTGATAACTTTTTCATTTTCTTCTACCTCCTTTAAAACTTCATTTCAGAACCACAAAACCTAACCTCTATTATCTAATGAAATGGTAACGTTCAAAAGGCTTCACATTTAGAAGGACATGGGACTCTCTTTTAAGAAAGTTGTCCCGCCTATAGCGTATAGCGGGATCGAACACCCCCTATGCCCTAACCATAGATTAGTAACAGAAAGGCAGAACATGGGGCTCTCTTTTCAAAAACGAGACGTCAACTGCAAGGCCGAAGG
>CAYRFN010000120.1:0-11159 GCA_964423495.1 uncultured Desulfobacteraceae bacterium | reverse complement strand
ATGCCATAGCCACCATAAAGGCAAGGTACTGACTTAACCCTCCGCCCGCCGTAGCGCAGTGATGTCCCTTCGGCCTTGCGGTTGACGTCTCGTTTTTGAAAAGAGAGTCCCATGTTCTGCCATGGTTAGACTGCGAATTTCTTAAAAAAGAGTCCCATGCCATTTTTAAAGAAATAGAAAGGCACATAAACTGTCTAAGTACAAACTGAATATAGATATTTTTGAACGTTACCAACTATTTAGCTCTTTCAAAATAAGGCATGAGGTGAAAATGAAACAAGAATTTAAAGTCCCGGCGGCTGAGATACAAGGCAGAATCAGCAGAATTCAAAAAAAGTTACAGGAAAATGAGATCGATGGGATATTAATTATCCAACGCGTAGACCTATTTTACTTTTCAGGGACAGCCCAGAATGGTTTGCTTTATATTCCCGCCAAAGGAGAACCTCTCCTGCTTATTAAAAAATATATGCCAAGGGCCAAGAAGGAGTCCTCCATCAATCAGATCATTGAGATCAAATCCATTAAAGACGTCCCCCGGCTAATTTCTGACTTTTTTGGGGGTCTGCCCCAAATTTTGGCCTTCGAATTTGATGTGATCCCGGTCAATGAATATAATTTTTATCGAAAGCTTTTCCCAAATCAAGAATACGTGGACGGATCCCCATTAATTAAAAAGATACGAATGATCAAATCCAAATGGGAGATTGCTCAGATGGAAAGGACTGGTGAACTTTCGTGCCAAACCCTTGAATATGCCAGAGACAACCTTCGTCCAGGCTATTCAGAGATGGAATTCGCCTCAATGCTTGAGGCCATTTCCAGAAAGCTGGGT
Organism: uncultured Desulfobacteraceae bacterium; assembly: GCA_964423495.1. Taxonomy (GTDB): domain Bacteria; phylum Desulfobacterota; class DSM-4660; order Desulfatiglandales; family Desulfatiglandaceae; genus CAYRFN01. Next base: position 10,324 of record CAYRFN010000120.1, on the reverse strand, counting down.
CATGGTGGCATGCTTCGTATCAGGAACTACCAGACAGAAGGTTACCCATGGCATATCCTAAGTGGAAAAAGTGGCGGTATGGTCGGCCTCCTGGACTCACCTTCCAGCGGTGAAGGGACGTCGGCAGCCTTTCCGTGTGGAGCCGGATACAAGAAACTGGCTCCAGACGAGCCCATCATGATCGATTTTAATTGCGTAATGAATGGTTATCATTTCGATGAAACGAGGATGTATGCCATTGGTTCTATGCCACAAAAGGCCTTTGATGCCAGTCAGGCGGCCATTGAAATACATAACGAGGTCTTGGACAAGATAAAACCTGACATTAGCATTAATACGCTTTTTCAAATTTCAGTCGCCAAGGCAGAATCCCTTGGATATGCAACATCTTATCTTGGTCCGCCCGGATATAAGGTGACTTTTATTGGTCATGGCATAGGCCTCGAGTTGATTGAACAACCTATTATATCTACAAATAATAAAGACATTCTTAAACCAGGCATGATCTTTGCTCTTGAACCTAAAATAGTCTTTGAAAACGAATTTGCAGCAGGGGTTGAGAGCGTTTTTCTTGTTACGGAAACAGGATATCGCTTGATCAGCCAGCTCCCCGTGAAAGTATTTATTTGCTGATATGTCTCATAAAGATACTCCAGAATCCATAAAATACCTTGGCGGCATTATCAGCCCTAAAACTGGGGAAAAAATTAAGATCAGAGCCAAACAGGAAGTTTTAATGCTCCTTGGGAAGGCTGCTTAAGAAGTAGTATACGTTCAATTTATCAAAGGATTTTACTAAATCCGAAAGGAGAAATATAAATGCGTTTAAAATATAAAAGATCTTTTTGGGTGGCGATTATTGCTTTGGCTCTCACATCGTTTGTCCCAATTTCATTGGCAGGTAAAAATCAGCCTTCAGAAGACAGAGTTGCAGTGGTTAATGGATCAGTGATTACCCAGGAAGATTTTAATAGAGAGATGGGTCTTGCCCAGCGACAGATTGCAAGCATGGGAAAACCTCTTGAAGATTCACGGCTCCCAAAAATAAAAAAAGAGGTCCTTAGAAACCTTATCAACCTTGAGTTGCTCTATCAGGCAAGCCAAGAGGATAACATAAAAATTGATGAGGAAGCAATCAACAAACAATTTAAGACTCTGAAAAAACGATTTTCCAGTGAAGCAGAATTCAATGATGCTTTGAGCAAGAAGAATTTGTCTGAGGCAGCAGTAAAATCTCAGATAAGGCGTAGTATGGCAACTAAACAATTCATAGATAAGCAATTTGTTAAGAAAGTTAAGGTTTCCGATGATGAAACTAAAGCCTATTATGATAGACACCCTAATTTATTTATAGAACCTGAGAAGGTACAAGCCAGACACATTCTTATCAAGGTCGAAGATCAGACTGATGAATTGCAGAAGAGAGATGCACATGAAAAAATTGAAAAAATCCAGCAGAAACTACAGGAAGGTGAAGACTTTGCGGCTCTTGCCAAAGATTTTTCAGAAGCCCCAAGTAGTGCAAAAGGTGGGGATCTGGGGTATTTCAGGCGAGGTCGAATGCCAAAACCTTTTGAAGATGCGGCATTTGCTTTAGAGCCTGGTAAAGTAAGTGGCATAATCGAAACCAAGTTTGGATACCACCTGATTAAGACAATTGATAAGAAACCTGCAACTACTATTCTTTACAAGGACATTAAAGACAAACTTGAGCAATATTTGAAGCGTGATAAAGTCAAAAAAGAAATAGAGCTATACCTTGATAAATTGAGAGAAAAAGCTAAAGTGGAAATATTCCTAACCGAGGGTAACAAATAACTGAAAATTTTTGACTAATAAGTAATGGAATAATATAGTATATAGATATTATAGATTATTTTACAGGAGGGATGGCCGAGTGGTTTAAGGCGGCGGTCTTGAAAACCGTTGAGTGTTAAAGCTCCGTAGGTTCGAATCCTACTCCCTCCGCCATAATAACAACAAGGGTTTGCAAGGTTTTTTAGTGAGTTTCCCCAACAACATCATGAGGTTGAATTTGGCTTGACACACAAGGTCAATTTCTCCTATACTTCTTTCTCGAAAAGCGACTTCTTATCAAAAAAATTTGCAAAGGGATGCCCTCATTTCACAGACCCAATCTCCCTTTATATCCCTTATATCCCTACATATTTGTAGCTCAAATTATAAAATTGTCAGTCTTATTATATCTCTCATATATCTATTAGCTCTCCATATCATTAACAAATCAATAAATGCTTTTAGTAACCTTTTGATATCTATACCAAATATTAATATAATATTTATTGCTTCCAGATTTCCTCAATTCTGGCACAATATTTGCGTTCTTAATATAAAAGTTGATAGCTTTTGAATAGGGCAAAGATAGCCCAATCTTGTGAGTCTACAACTCGGTTGTGACCAAAGGAGGTAACGGAATATGTCAACAAAAGAACAACGTGAAGAAGTGAGAACAAGAACTGGAGACATAAATAATGCTACGGTTAGAATCCCACTATCATTTCCAAAGGATACAGTCCTTGAGAAGAAACTTGTAGACTTTAGTGAACGTGGGGCTTCGTTTACAATGGCAAATGATGAAGGACGGCTTCTGGCCAAAACCCCTTTAGAAAATATATCATTCAGACATAATGGCAAAGTGATGAAAATAAAAAATGCAGAAGTCGTTTATGCAGCCCGGCTTAAAGATGGTTCTGACTTCTCTAAAATAGGCATACAATTTAGACATGATGGTCGAAAACAACAAGAAATCTTTCCTATAAGAACACAGAGATATGGAAAAGAGTTTTTTGGCAGCCTTGATAGATTTGCTTCATTTCAAGATGATTCAGGAACAAAATATGTGTGCGAAATTTTGGATGTTTCCAGGTACGGGCTTGCTTTCAGCCTTAAAAAGGAGCGCGCTATTTTTAAAACAAGCAGCGTTATTAATAACTTTAGAGTAATCATTAACAATGAGGTGATATTTGATGGGAAGGTCGTTATAGCACGCATTACAGAGAATAAGGATGATTTCATCATAGGCGCTGAGCTTAGAGAAAATCTTTTACCTATTGAAAACATTGTAAAAATAAAGGAGTCGGCGGCTTTAGAAGCGAAAATAACTGATTATGCTGACTCACTCCTATCGTTTGAAAGGATTGATGCAAAGTTTAGGCAGAAAGTTGCAGATTTACAATATATATTGGCTATGACTAAGGCTTTTCTAGATGATGAAGAAAAGAGGATTGTTGATTTTAGCCCCGCTGATAACGAAGATATATCACGTCTAATTCTGGAAGAGCTATCTGCAAAAACATATCCTAAGATAAATTCCATCCTTGAAGAAATAGATATCATTGGCTCAAACATTGATGATAATAATATACATGAAATCTACAAGGAATATTATCAGGCCCATTTGCACCCATTTATTATGCTTGGACCTTTTCCGTATAGGGTTCTGAAAAAACCGCTTGGTTATGCGGGCGATTACGAAATGATGAATATGGTATACAGAAATGCTTATGAGGGCCCTACCCTTTTTGCAAAGTATATTAATAAGCACAATTGTGAGATAGGGCCTGCTCAGGCAAATCGTAACAGAGTGGCTTATTTAACCGAGAAGATACAAAAAGCAGCCGATGAAGTCATTAGGAAACAAGGAAGAAATGCCAGGATTATGACTATCGGTTGTGGTGCTGCAATAGAACTGCAAAGATTCGTCGAACTAGATAGTAACAGCAACAATACAGAAGTCACGTTAATAGATTTTGATAGAGAAGCCTTGGCACATGCCAATGAAAAAATTATGGAACTTAAAGTTAAGTATGGGAGAGACATAAAAATACATACACGATTGACTTCTATATTTCAAATAGTTAAAGATCACAAAAAGGGAAACGATGTGTTTGACAAACAAGACTTGATTTACTGTTCAGGACTTTTTGAATACCTGACTGCCTCAACGTGTCGTGCGCTAATTGAGATGTTTTATCAATATGTTAACAAAAATGGTCAAATTATCATAGGCAATTTTGACGAGGCCAATAACTATAGATACAATATGGAATATGGTGGAGAGTGGTACTTAATTTATAGGAATGAAAAGCTCATGATGGATTTGGCTTCAAAAGTGAAAGATGCAGGAAGCATTTATGTTGAAAAAGAACAAACTGGATTGAATGATTTTTTGGTGATCAGAAAATGATAGTCCCTGATACAACCTTGGAACAACAGGGATTGAGTTATAAAGCGTTCTTAGACAAGTTGAATATTAACAGGACCCGTATAGCATGCATATTGGGTTTTACACTTGTTCCTGCCTCAACCATTCTTGATTATCTAACAAACCCAGAATATTTAAGCCAGATTTTTTTGATTAGAGTTTATTGTAGCATATTTCTAGTATTTTTATATGGCCTCACGTTTACACCCTTGCGTAAGAAGTATGCTAAACTGCTAGCAATGTTAGCAGCGCTTGCGATAGCGTTATCAATCTCAATAATGGTCCGCAAGTTAGGCGGATATGAATCCCCATATTATGCAGGGCTAAATTTGATAATCCTGGGAATAGCTGTATTAATGCCATGGGAAGTAAACGAAATAACAGTTATAAGTCTCATCATCTACAGTTTTTATTTGGGGCCAATCTTGGCTTTCGATGACATAACTAATATGAGATTATTTTTTAGCAACAACATCTTTATTCTTGAGACAATATTGATCGCAATAGTAAGTGGATATTTTACGTCGCGTCTGCGTTTTAATGAATTTTCAGCCCGGTTCGATCTTGAGCAAGCCAGGGACGAATTAAAGAAGCTTGATGAGCAGAAAAGTCAATTTTTTTCCAAAGTGAGCCATGAGCTGCGCACGCCATTAACCAACATCATGCTACCTATACAAAATATACTGACAGAGCGGGGAAAGAGTTTACATTCTGAGAATAGAAGAGAAAAGACTGCCATGTTAAGGAATGCCCGCAAATTGATGAAGCAGATTAATCAAATATTGGATATCTCCAAGCTTGAGGCGGGCCGGATGAAAATAGTGGCCAGGTTAGGAAGTTTAAACAACATCCTGGAAGATATTATAGCTGCCTCCTCAATAGGCGCTAAAGAAATGGGTGTTGATTTGGTTTTTAAGCCAGATACTAAATTGTCTGAGATTTATATGGATGGTGATAAAATAGAGAAGATTTTTTCAAACTTAATAAGCAACGCCCTGAAGTTTACCAGTCGTGGAGGTAAGGTACAGGTCAAGACAAAGGAAGTGGAGGATCACGTCGAGGTGAGTGTAAGTGATAATGGTATTGGCATTGCTCAGGAGGAGTTACCTCATATTTTTGATAGATTTCATCAGGTAGACGGCTCAGCCTCGCGCAAGTATGAAGGGACAGGCCTCGGACTTTTTATTGTTAAGGGCTTTCTTGAATTGCACCATGGTTCGGTTGAGGTAACCAGTGAGGTAGGTCAAGGCACGACATTTACTGTGCAGTTGTTGAAGGGTAGGGATCATTTCAAAAAAGGAGAGATACAAGAAGAGTTGGAGTTTGAGGCGATTGATGGAGTGGAAGAACGCAGGCTCAGTGAGAGGCGCACGGGAGACCGAAGAGAGGACGATAGACGGCAAATGGCTGAAGAGGATAGGGAGACGATTGACTCATTGCTGGTTCAATTATCTGATCTGAGGCTGGGGACGGAATATTCTGAAGAAGCAGGCAAAGAGGTTGTCGATATAGACGAAAAGAAAAAGAGCATATTGGTGGTGGAAGACAATAAGGACCTTGCCAGCAATATCGCCAGAAGCTTAGCCAGCGTCTATAATGTTCTTGTGGCCTATAATGGCCGGCAAGGATTGGACAGGGTTCACCAGAAGATGCCTGATCTAATCGTCTCGGATGTGATGATGCCCGAGATGGATGGGTACGAGTTATGCGAAAAGATTAAGAGCGATGATCAGATTCAACACATACCGGTTGTCTTGTTAACAGCTAAGGCTACGGTTGACGATAAGATCAAAGGCCTGAAACATGGCGCGGATCAATATCTTGCAAAACCGTTCAACCCCAATGAATTGCGGGCGATAATAGATTCTTTGTTAACCAAGAAAGAGCTTCAGGCAGAGTTAAATAAGACCAATCGGGAGTTAAGGAAGACCCTGCAAGAACTTGAGGAGACCCAGGTACAGTTAGTGCATACTGCCCGTTTGGAATCTGTGGGCATGTTAGCGGCCGGCATGGCCCATGAGATAAAGAACAATATCTACTGTATGCGTGCAGGATTAGATGGTATCAACAAACGTATGGCCCTGCTTTCTGAAGGCAAACTTGATATAAAAGATACTTATGAAAAGATCGAAAAGGTTATGAAGACTAATGATGAGGCCATAGAAAGTTCCCTTCATATTGTAAATTCCTTGCTTGCCTTTTCTGGCAGGAATGTAAAAGGTGCGGGTTACTATGACATAAACAAAGGCATTGAGAGCACCCTTACTATCCTTTTGCCAAGGATTAAAGATAAGGTGTCTGTCCACAAGGAGTATGGTGATCTAAAAGAAGTAGAGTGTAGACTGGAGGAAATCAATCAAGTAATCATGAATATAACGTTAAATGCTTACCAGGCTATAGAAAAGAAGGGGACAATCTGGATTAAGACAACTCAAAACGCGGATGAAGTCAGGGTTTCCATCGCAGATAACGGCCCGGGAATACCGGAGGAGAATCTCGATAAGATATTTAGCCCGTTTTTTTCCACCAAAGAAAAGGATTTGAATACCGGGTTAGGCCTGAGCATTTGCCACAATATTATAATGGCTCACCATGGAATAATTAAAGTTAATAGTACGTTTGGCCAGGGCACAGAGTTCATTATCATCTTGCCAAACAAACAACCTGAGTCATGAAAGGAAATTCGGATTTAGGAAGTGGGTTAAGAGCTGTGAGAGAGTTAGACTATAAAAATTACAAGATACTATTGGTTGATGATGAATTGGCCAATCTAGAAAATCTGATTTTTGCTTTTGAATTAGATTATAGCTTAACCACCACCTCAAGTGCTAAGCAGGCCCTGGACATAGTTGACAGGGAAGATATAGCAGTGGTTGTCTCTGACCAGCGCATGCCCGATGTCACTGGCGTAGAATTGTTAAGCCGGATTAAAGAAACCCATCCAAAAATTGTAAGAATATTGATCACTGCCTACTCTGATATGGAAGCTGCTGTCGACGCCATAAATGAAGGGGATGTCTATCGCTATATCAGTAAAGATCTGCCAATGAACCATATAGAGACCATTATCAAGCAGGCGATTGAATATTATCAAATGCAGGAAGACTTGGAAGCGGCGACGCAAGCCTTGATTAAGTCTGAAAAGTTAATAACCATTGCAGAAATGGCCGCCGGGTTTGGACATGAAATTAGGAACACTATTTCGGGAATGACTCTTGGTATAGATAACGTTATTGAACAATTGCGCATCAAGGGCTTTAGTGATCCACAGGTAGAGCAGCTTTTGGCAAAAACAAAGGAATATAGCAAGCGCTCAATTGACATTGTTGACCGGATTAATGATTTTGCCAGACCCGGCCATGTGGAAAAAGTGGATCTCTATAAAGTCGTGGACAGTTCGATTGAAATGGCCCGAGATGGTCTTAAGAAGCTTTTATATAATATTGATATTATCAAACAGGTGGAAGAAAACATACCAATGATCGAGGGCAATGCCGTCCATTTTGAACAGATACTTCTCAATCTCATTCGTAACGCCTGCCAGGCCATGGAAGACACAGGCGGGAAGATTATTGTCAAAGTATCATCAGATAATGACTGGATTTATATGGTTGTTCAGGATACAGGTCCCGGGATACCGGAAGAGAACTTGAACAGAGTCTTCGGAGCCTTTTATACGACTAAAAAGGAAGGCATGGGGATGGGACTCTATCTCATTGATCATATCGTGAAAACCTTTGGGGGCAGATTAGAGTTAAAAAGTGAGTTAGGAAAAGGAAGCACCTTTACTGTGGTACTCCCCATAAAGACGTTATTAATAAGTAAATAACCGAAGGAGGAATAAGATGGTCAAACTTTTAGTTGTCGATGATGAAGAACTCATAAAAGACACAATGTGCGATTTTTTTAAGAATCGGGGCTACGAAGCATATGGCGCCTCTAATGGAGAAGATGCCTTGCTCATCATTGAAAAAGAGAGGCCCCATCTTGTCCTTTTGGATGTTATGTTAGCACCTGGTGGGCTAAATGGATTCGATGTCTTAAAAAAGATAAAGGAAAAAGATAACACCATCAAAGTAATTATTATCACGGGGAAAGCAACGGATAGTGCTTCTGTTAAAGAGGCAGAAAAATTAGGCGCTAATGATTACCTGATGAAACCTTTATATTATGAGAAGCTGGAAAGGGAGGCACTCCCCAAAATTGGCGCTCAACTGTATGAAGATTTTCGCAAGGCAGCAGATGAAAATAAACGGTTGTATGAAGAACTGAACGAAGGTGTGCTTCAAACGATCACGGCCTTAGCAAAGGCCTTAGACGCCAGGGATAGATATACGTTTGGTCATTCAGAAAGGGTAGCCGAGTATGCAGTAGGAATAGCCGAAATCTTGGGCTTTTCAGAAGAGGAAAAGGAGTTATTGAGAATAGGAGGCTTACTTCACGATATAGGAAAGCTGGGGATCTCAGATGAGGTTTTAAGAAAACCGGGCAGATTGACAAAAGATGAATATGATGAAATCAAGAAGCATCCAAAAAATGGGGTTGAAATTCTAAATCCCATACCCAGACTAAGAAAGATCAGTGAAATTATCTTACATCACCATGAGCGTTACGACGGTATGGGATATCCTGATGGGCTATCACATGATGTTTCCGAAAAGACCCAGATCATAGCGGTAGCCGATAGATTTGATAAGATAGCTTCATGGATATTGCCTGTACCAGATTCCTATGATGCCATGACCTCTCCAAGGCCTTACCGAGATGCCCTCCCCCATGAGACCGCAATGGAAGAACTTATTAACGGTAAAGGCACCCAATTTGATTCTAAAATAGTGGATGCTTTTCAAGAGTATTACCAAAAACACAAGGAGATATCTCAGGTTTCAGAACAATTCGTTGATTATAGAGATTACCCTATCATGCTGATTGGCGAAGATAGGAAGTTATTGGAAAAAGTAAAAAGCGATCTAGACAGGCATCTTACAATAGAGATAGCAGACAATATTCAAGAAGCTTTAGACATATTGGAAGAAGGTCAGAAAATATATTTAACGGTCATCTTTCAAGAAGCATCAGAAATCATCAATCAGGAATTGCTGAAAAAAATAATAGAAGACGGCTTTCCCATAACTAAAATAGCCTTTCACACCATGGAGGCCCCCAAGCATTATGATGAAATACTTAATAAATGTCAGGTGCTTAAATACACATTTAACCCCTCAAACCTGCAGGCGCTTAAGATGGAGATATTTAGAGAGATTCAACATGCTATTGCTGAAGAGTGATGGCTACGCAAAAAGCCCATCTGTCGCGCCATGGCGGGATTAAAGGCATACACATCTTCTATTCTGGATTCCGGCTCCTGACTTCTGTCTCCTGGCTCCTGAGCAGTTACGATCTACCTTGCCCCAGCCCTCCACAATACCGGCGGACAAGCCCTCAATTTCAGTCAGTGAGTTGCCCCCACAACATCATGAGGTTGAATTTGGCTTGACACACAAGGTCAATTTCTCCTATACTCCTTCCCCGAAAAGCGAGTTCTTATCAAATATCGATTCAATCATCATATCCCGGAGAGATGGCCGAGTTGGCTGAAGGCGCTCGCCTGCTAAGCGAGTGTAGGGCGAAAGTTCTACCGAGGGTTCGAATCCCTCTCTCTCCGCCATTTCAATAAGTTAGACTTCATTACTATTTTAATTATCTTCTTTTAGGGGATCACTTGGGGGACCATTTTATTTTTTCTATCCCCTTTTCACCCTCACCATCCAATATCTCCGCAGCATCATATAGGGCACTCCCAATGAAATGCAGGTATTCTTCTATTGTGGATTGTCGTTTATGTCCAAGGAGCCCCTGGATCTGTTTCATGCTTGATCCAAGCCTTTACAGATGTTTTCCATTTTCATATTTTGGCAAGCAAATTTGTAACCAGATTTCAAGGTGGATTTTTGTAATTACCTAAGATATACTGTCTTTTACAGTGACTTTTACCGAAATTGTATTAAAAATGCAAGGGCTTATGATCTTTTTTTCATATTAGGACTGAAGTTTCGCAGTAAAATTATAACTACAAAAAGGATTTAATTTATTGAAATC
>CAYRFN010000119.1:0-11400 GCA_964423495.1 uncultured Desulfobacteraceae bacterium | reverse complement strand
ATTTCGGGACAGCCCACTGCGTGATTACCAAAGACCCGGACTCGGACTGGGTCAACGTCGGGACCTACCGGCTCCAGCTGATCGAGAAGAATATCCTGGGGACCCAGTTCATCAAGGGAAAACACTCCGATATCATGCTCAAGAAATACCAGGTCATGGGCAAACCCATGCCGGTGGCCGTCGTTGTGGGCTCGGATCCCATCATGTTCGTCATGGGCGGCGCCAGGTTCTCCGCATTTGAGTCGGAGTATGATCTGGCCGGCTCGATCCGCGGCGAGCCAATCGAGGTGGTAAAGTGCGAGACCAATGACCTGATAGTCCCTGCCGGGGCGGAAATCATCGTGGAGGGTGAGGTGGATGCCGATGCCTTTCTGGAGGAAGGGCCTTTCGGTGAATACACGGGCTACTATTCGGGGGTGGGGGCCAACCCGCGGAATTTTATCAAGGTCAACTGTATAACTCACCGGAATAACCCCATCTTTATGTCCACCACAGTTGGCCGGGCCGTTACCGACACCCACATGTGCCTGGCCCTTGCATACGGCTCCACCCTGTGGCAGCAGCTTTCTGACATGAGGATTCCCGGAATCAAGGCCGTTTACTGTCCCCCGGAGGCAGCGGGAAGGTTCATTGCCATCATTTCCCTGACACAGATGTATCCGGGCCATTCGGACCAAGTCCTGACCGCGGCCGTATCGACCGAAATGGGGGCTTATGGCCTCAAGACGGTCATCGTGGTGGACGACGACATCGATCCCTGGGACATTCCCAGGGTCTTGTACGCTCTGGCATTCCGGTTTCAACCCAATCGCTCCCAGGTCATTAAACGGGGTCGGTCCACGCCCCTGGATCCTTCCCTGCCCATTGACCAGCGGTGGATAACGGGCCGTCTCCTTCTTGATGCGACCATCCCCTATGATTGGGAGCATAAGCCCATTAAAATCGAGCTCGACCCCGATACGGTCAAAAAAGTCCAGGGCCGCTGGAGCGAACTTGGATTTAAGGATTGATCCCGGGCCCGTGTGCCGACAGCCGCCCGTCGAGTCGTAAAAAACGGACCTTTTTCCTGTTCCCTCACGCCATTCAGAAAGGAGGAGTGAGGGAAATCTTATGAGCGGTACGGTTTTCCATTATCCCCTGTTAGTATCATTATTCCCCCTGGGGAATTTGATAATCTTGGGGACCGGAGGTGATTTATGACAATCGCAATAGTGGGTATGCTCGATGAAAGAGAAGCGGGCCTTACCCTTATCAAAGACCAGATAGAACAGAAGGGACATAAGACCCTTCTAATAGATATCAGCATCGGTACGGGAGCAATCGATTCAGCTTTAAAGGCGGACATTCCCTGCGACGAAGTTGCCCTGGCCGGCGGCACAACAATAGAAGCTGTCAGGAAAATGCTGGCCAAGGAGAGAGAGCGGGCAACCTCGATGGTGGCCCAGGGTCTTGGGAAAAAGCTCCTGGACCTTCATGGGACCAGTGATCTGAAGGGGGTTATCGCCGTTGGCGGAATGACAGGGACCACTATATCCCTCTCGGCGATGAAGCTTTTACCCTTTGGACTTCCCAAGCTCCTTATCTCAAGTGTGGCGGCCATGCCTGCCTATGCCAAGAAGCTGGCGGAATTTTTTGGGGTCAGGGACATCACCGTGATGCACAGCGTGGTGGATACTGTGGGATTAAACCCGCTGGTGCGGTCGCTGATGATTAACGGCGCGGGGGCCATATGCGGTATGGCCGAAGTATATCGACCTCCTCAAAAAGAGGAAAAGGCATCCATCGCCATCACAGAATTCGGGTTCTGCGACAAGGGTGCCCACTACGTCAGGGAATTATTGGAAGAGAAATACAACATCGTTTCCTTTCATGCCACCGGATTGGGCGAAAAAGCGGTGTGCGATCTGGTCGGCCAGGGCTTATTCGAGGCATTTATTGACCTGGTTCCGGGCGGTTTCAGCGAATACCTCCTTGGAGGCAACCGTGCTGCCGGGCCGGACCGTTTGGATGCCGGTATAAATCAGGGCAAACCCTACATGCTCTCACCATGCGGATTTGATATGATCAGTTGTGGCCCTATTCAGAGAAGGGATGAAGGTGATCCCCTCTGGATTTCAAGAAGGTTGGCGGAAAGGAAACTCCTGATTCAGGATTCCATGAGGGTGCAGGCAAGAACAAGCCCTGAAGAAATGAGGACTATTGCCAGGGCCGTGGCCGAGAAGCTAAATAAACATAAGAATAAGAAGTTGGTGAAGTTTATCATACCTGTTAAAGGCTTCTCGTCCATAAGCGTCGAAGGCGGCGCTATTCATGACCCGATTTCCGACCAAGCCTTTATTGATGAACTTAAGGAGAACCTGGATCCAGAGGTCGACATCATAGAGGTTGATACCCATATCAATACCCCTGAGTTTGCTCGGGCCGTAATAGGTGCACTAAAGAAAACTCTGTAGCTGGTATGATAATTAGCATGATAAAGAATAATGGATAACTTGGGTGACGCCCTTTTCATAAGAAGGACTTGCCCTTGGAATTGAAAATCAAAACAGAAAAAGACTCCTATAATCTCGAGGCCTTTGTGAAAGAGATTGGCAAGGATTTGTTAGTCGCCATCTGGGGCGGAGAAAGACCCCATATTGGCGCGGTTGCTGTGGCGCAACCAAGGCCAAGTTTAAAAGATGTGACGCAGATAAGTGCCACGACTTCTGTGTTTTGCTATCTGGGCCACAAGGATGATATAGTTGCCAAAGAGGCGGCTCAAAAGATCTCCTCAGTCCTGAATACTAATGTTACAGTGGTAGCAGGTATTCATTGGGATAATATTGATGAAGAAGGAATCAAATGCGTGGTCGAAAATAGCCGTGACTTGGTAGAACTGATAATTGGAAAAATTAGCAGGAAAGAATCGAAATAATCCGATGTGAACCGAACTCGAAAATTTCTATATGGAGTTATTGAGAAGATATGAAAAGGAAAAGAATCATAATTGCGATTTCCGGAGCAAGTGGTGTGATCTATGGCATCGAAATATTAAAAGAGCTCGCCAATAAAGATCTAGAGACCCATCTTATTATTTCAAAGTCAGGGAAGAAAAACATCGCCATTGAAACAGAGTACTCGATTAGGGATGTTGAATCCATGGCCGATAAGGTTTATGACGACGAAGATTTTGAGGCGCCTCCGGCGAGCGGATCTTTTTTGACAAGTGGTATGATTGTGGCCCCTTGCACTATAAAGACATTATCGGGCATAGCCAATTCCTATTCTGGCAACCTATTAGTAAGGGCAGCTGATGTTACCTTAAAAGAGAAAAGAAGATTGGTTTTGTTGGTTCGGGAGACACCCCTCCACAAGGGACACCTCAATCTTATGAGTATGGCTGCTGATTTGGGAGCACATATACTACCACCAATGCCCTCCTTTTATCACCACCCCAAGACCATTGAAGACATTATCCATCAGACTATCGGGAAGGTCTTTGATTATTTTGGAATTGAACACAAGCTTTTTGAAAGATGGGGGGAGAATAAATAAACCTTCAACCCTCTGCTCTCCCCTGGCAATACCTCCAAAACAAACCTCATATATGGATTTGAGCAACAGACTGTTGGGATAGGGCTCAACAATAAGAAAAACTGTCAATAGGGGAGGATAATATTTCAAGACTTGGTATAATACCGAGAGGTAGATGTTGGGAGGCGAGCGAGCCTGGCCCAAATTCGCAATTGACTAAATAGGCTTGCATATCGTACCATTGATTCCGTCATTTTTTTAATGGGATTCCTTATTTTCCAAAAACGGTTTTTAGACAAGAGTGCACTGAATTGATATGGTGATGTAAGAATGAAGAACAAAAATATCTGGACAAAGGCGCTGGAACTTCTTTCACGACATAATGAGGCCATATTGATTACAATTGTTAAGACTGACGGTTCGGCGCCAGGAAAAACCGGATTTAAGATGATGATTTTCGCTTCCGGCGAATTAATCGGCACGATAGGCGGTGGAAAACTCGAATTCAGGATGGCCAAAAAAGCCAAACAGATGTTGAGGGACGGGGATAGATCCGCGTTCATAAGGCATTCTGTGCACAGGGAAAACGCCGAAAAAAACAGATCCGGAATGATCTGTTCTGGTTCCAATACTGTTGCCGTTATATCGCTTGACGCTAATCAGAGGGAAATCATCGAGCAGATATCGGAGAATATCTGTAACAATAAACCTTTTCGCCTGTGCATCAGCCCTGAAGGATTAGAGTTGAAAAAACACGAAGGCAAAAATAGTGATTTTACTTTCATTGAATCGGCCCACGGAAAATGGCGGTATGAAGAAAACATTAACATCAAGGAAACGCTTTATATCGTAGGCGGTGGTCATGTGGGTCTTGCTCTTTCCCGAATAAGCACTACTTTGGGATTCCACGTTGTCGTTATTGATGACAGAAAAGATCTTAACTCTATGCAAAAGAATCGTTTTGCCGATGAGCAAATTGTTATCGATTATAACGACGTTGATAAGGTTGTCGAGGAAGGAGATAGTTCCTTTGCCGTAATTATGACGCCCAGTCATAAAGCCGACAAACGGGTACTGGAAAGACTTGTTAATAAGAAACTGAGGTATTTAGGGATGTTGGGAAGTAAAAACAAAAAGCAGGAGGTTTATCAGGAATTGATTCAGTCCGGTATTGAAAAAAGGCAGCTGGACTCGGTTTATTCGCCTATCGGTTTATCCATTAACAGCATAACCCCTGAAGAAATAGCCATAAGCATAATGGCAGAGATAATCAAGGTAAAAAATTCCTGACTCGTCTGATACGATTATGAATATCGGCAATGCAGGATTTTGATAAAAATATTGGTAAAAAATGCCAGAAACAACGGATAGTACATTATCAGATCTGACCATCTTCATCAAAGGCGCTGGTGAAATGGCTTCCGGCATCGCCTGCAGACTTTTTCAATCGAATTTCCGCAGAATGGTAATGTTGGAGATAAGCAATCCGCTTGCGGTCAGAAGATATGTGTCCTTTTGCGAGGCTGTATATGAAGGAACAAAAACCGTCGAAGGAATAACTGCCGTAAAAGTATCTGAAATCGAAGACATTCATCATGCCTGGCTTCAAGAGAAAATCCCTGTGTTAGTAGACCCGGACGGTTCTTATATAAAACAGTTTAAACCCGATGTCGTTGTGGACGCTATTTTGGCCAAAAAAAACATCGGGACTCGTCCACAGGATGCAAAACTCGTCATCGCACTCGGACCCGGTTTTGAAGCGAAAAAAGACGCTCATATTCTCATCGAAACTAACCGCGGGCATAACCTGGGTAGATTGATCACTTCCGGCAAAACCGAGCCAGATACAGGTATTCCCGGATCAATAGGAAATTATACAAATAAACGTGTTCTTAGATCAGGGGCATCAGGTATCTTTGAAGCAGATCGAAACATTGGTAGCAAAGTTGAGAAGGGAGATATTATTGGCCGTGTTGGTGAGAGTACTGTCAAATCCGAAATTAACGGGATTATCCGGGGCTTGATTAGACCGGGGATAGAGGTAAAAAAATCGATGAAAATTGGTGATATTGATCCCAGGGGGAACCTGGCGTATTGTTATACTGTCTCTGAGAAAGCCAGAGCCATAGGCGGTGCCGTTCTTGAAGCAATCTTGCAGGTTTATAATAAATAAGAAAATAGATTGGTGGATATTCAAGACATTTTACCGCTGAAAAAGGGCGGCATACTGAGTCTAACAGGCGCCGGAGGAAAAAGCAGCTTGTTGTTTTATCTGGCGGCCGGCTTGGCCGGTGCCGGAAACAAAGTCCTAACCACTACAACGACGAAAATTTCACAGCCTTCTCCGATCCAATCAAAAACAGTAATCATATCCGAGTCAGTCGATGACCTGCTGGATAAGGCCTCAATTCTTATCCAAAAGAATAATCATATCACTGCTGCTGCCGCTCGAATCAGAGAAGAAAACAAGCTTAAAGGGTTCCCCGCAGAATTGATCCATCATCTTCAGGAGGCAAATCTATTTGATTGGATTCTCGTCGAGGCCGACGGCGCGGCGCAGTGCTCGCTAAAAGCACCTGCAGATCATGAACCGGTGATACCTATCAACACGGATATTTGGATCGGGGTAGTAGGATTAGATGTGATTGGTAAACCGTTAGTTGAATCCGTTGTTTTTCGATCTGAACTGGTTTCCCAGAGAATTGGACTGCATCTCGGGGGATTGATCAGGGAGCCACACTTGGCGACTCTTGTTTTACATCCATTGGGGCTTCTCAAGGGCGTGCCGCCCAAAGCGCTACATTGTATTTTTTTGAATAAGGCAGATAACAAAAAGGCATTGGATTCGGGCAGAAAGATTGCGGATCAAGTCCGACAAATGGAATCCGGGCAGCTAAACCATATGATCATCGGAGAAGCGAAAAACAAACTGACAGTTCACGATTGGTTTTCCTTTACAAGGCGTTCTTCAAACAACAAGACAAAAAACCTTGAATGATATTTCCTTAAACGTTACAGGCATTATACTGGCTGCCGGGAGTTCTTCTCGTGTGGGACAAATAAAACAACTCTTACCTTTTAGAAGCAAGACCATATTAGCGTGTGTCATTGATGCCGCAATCGATTCCTTCTTAAAAAAAATCATTTTAGTATTAGGCCATGCCGCCTCTGAAATTGAGCAGACGTTGAATTATCCAAATTTATCTATTGTATATAATCCAGAGTATAAAAAAGGCCAAAGCTATTCCATAAAATACGGTGTCAGAGAAGTGGATAAATCCGTGGATGCAATAATTTTCCTGCTGGGGGATCAACCTCTGGTCAAACCTGAAACAATTAACAAACTGATGGTCGTCTATAGCGAAAAGCGGAGTCTGATTGTCCTGCCTACTTTCCAAAGAAAACGAGGAAATCCGGTGCTTTTTGATCGTCTCCTTTTTAGACGACTGGAAAAATTATCAGGAGACTCGGGAGGCAAGGTCCTTTTTAACGAGTATGCTGACCAAACATCAAGGGTCGCTGTGCAGGATCCAGGGATTCACTTTGACGTTGATACCCAAGCCGATTATCTAAAACTACAAGAACAGGAATGGGCAAAATAACCCAAGAAAAGTGACGAGACATTGTAAGAATCTTTATTGAAAAAGCATTCGTTATTTGGTAGCAGTTTGGCCTTTTGAAAGCATATAGAAAAGGCCTTACTTAGATCACACCCACGGGATAAAAGCAGAACTATTGACTGGAGGATATCGCAGTGAAAAAAATACAAGATGAAATCAGCATGGAGATTGAGTTTATAGTAAACGAGCTCCCCTACAAACTGAATATCGGAAAACAGCCCAATCAGGTGAACCCTTCGGATACTCTGGCAAAAACCCTCAGGGAGACGCTTGGTTTGACCGGAACCAAGGTAGGATGTGATCAGGGGGCTTGCGGATCCTGCACGGTACTTATGGACGGAGATCCCGTATTATCATGCATGACGTTGACCGTGGAATGTGATGGAAAACACATTACAACTATTGAGGGTCTCGGGGATCTTAAGACCGGGAAATTGGATCCCCTCCAACAGGCATTTATTGACAATACGGCCTTTCAATGCGGATTCTGTACTCCAGGGATGATAATCGCCTCCAGGTCATTGCTAAATAAAAATCCGTCTCCTGATGAACAGGACGTGAAAGAGGCCCTTTCAGGGCACTACTGTAGATGTATAAGCCACTACCATGTGGTGGATGCTGTGATGGAAGCGGCCAAAAAAGGGAGGGCGTAGACGTGTCAAAAGATTATAGATTCATAGGGAAGCGGATGCCACGGAAAGACGCACTGGAGATCGTAACGGGAAAGGCAAAGTACATCGACGATATCAAAAAGTCAGAGATGCTTTACGGAAAGGTCCTAAGAAGCCCCTATCCTCACGCTGAAATCAAAAAAATAGATATACATAAGGCGGAGGCGCTTCCAGGCGTTATGGCTGTGTTGACATATCAAAATGTCCCTGAGTGGAAAACAGGGATGCCGCGCCATGTGCCTGTTCTCGACAGCAAGGTACGCTTTGTGGGAGATGCGGTAGCCATAGTCGCCGCGGAGAGCAAAGAAATCGCAAGCGAGGCTGTTGATCTGATAGATATTGAATACGAACAGCTCCCGCCAGTTTATGATGTGGAAGAGGCCATACAACCTGATGCCCCTCAATTACACTCTGATTTTCCTCACAACATTATGCCGACTGTACAGGCGTTCGGGCCTAAAACAGTATCAGAGATTGTTATCGGTGATGTTGAAAAGGGGTTTAAGGAGGCCGATTTTATCAGTGAAGGGACCTGCAGATATGAAAACATCCCAAACCCCTTGCCCATTGAGCCGCCCGGGGTGATCGCCCAATGGACAGGCGACAACAAGTTGACCGTCTGGTCAGGGACACAGAGCGCATCTTGGCACCGGTTTATTATGCAGCCCAAGATGGGGTTTCCCGATATACGAGCCATTGATACACATTGCGGCGGCAGTTTCGGTTCCAAGAATTACGCCCCGCTACCGCTCTTCTATGCTGCTGCGCTGTCAAAGGTCACCGGACGGCCGGTTAAGGTCGTCTATAGCAAGGATGAACATTTCGGCGCATTCGCCCTGAGACTGGGGTCCAGATTTCGCGGCAAATTCGGCATCAAAAAAGACGGGACCTTAACGGCCATATCAGGTGAGTGGTTTATTGACACCGGTGCATTTTCAGATATGGCCCAAGCCCAGGTAGCCGTCGGTTGCGGTGAGGCGCAACTCATGCTGAGGTGCCCTAACTGGGACCTTAAGACCAAACTTGTCTGCACCAACCGAAATGCTTCAGGCGTCGTCCGCGGGTTTGGCGGTCAGGAGCTTGAGGCTGCATTTGGTCCGATCCTGAAAAAGGCCATGAAAAAAGCCTCCGTCGATCCAGTTCAATTTTTTAAGAAGAACTTCGTTAAACCCGGTGAAGGGTACTTCTGGAGGGAAGGGAATTATTGGATCTCCCGGAGCAGGGACTACACAGAGGCCATGGATCGTGGAGCCAGGGCCTTCGGATGGAAAGGCAAGTGGAAGGGATGGCTGAAGCCGACAGAAATAAAAGGTGCGAAACGGATAGGCGTTGGCATGGGGATCCACGGCAATGCCGATGTGGGGGAGGATGAATCCGAAGCCTACGTGAGGCTGAATCCCGACGCAACGGCAACCATACACGTCAGCATATCGGAATCCGGGATGGGGCAGCGGAGCAGTCTGTGCAAAATGGCTGCTGAAGTGCTGCAGATTCCCCTTGAGCGTGTCAATGTAACGCCGGCCGATACCATGGTTAATCCATTTGATTTTGGTTTAGTGGGTTCGCGAGGAACATATGCCGTGGGATCCGCAGTTATAAAGGCCGCCGAAGATGCCAGGCTGAAACTCTTTGAACTGGCCGCGTCCAAACTCGAAGTGGCGCCTGAAGATCTGGAAAGCAAGGATGGTAAAATATATCTCAAAGAAAGGCCCGAGGCAGAGATATCCTGGAGCAGGGCCATGGGGATCATGCAAACATGCATGGGTTTTGGGCGATTCGAACCGGACTATTCCGTACCTAACTTTTTAATCCAATTCGTGGAGGTCGAAGTAGATATTGAAACTGGTAGAGTGGAACTGCGGCGAGTGGTTTCCGCCACTGATGTTGGGCAGATCATTGATCCACTTTCCTTGGAAGGTCAGCTCTATGGGGCCCTGGGCTCTGCAGGCATCGATACCGCCTTGTTTGAGGAATCGATTTTAGATAGACGCAATGGCCGTATTCTGAACATTAATATGATGGACTATAAATGGCGTACATTCCTCGAACTTCCCCAATTCGAAAATGTGATCCTTGAAACTCCTCTCCCCACACACCGCTTCAAGGCAATAGGTGTGGGTGAGATAGCGACTTCACCTGGACCCGGAGCCATACAAATGGCCATATCAAATGCAATAGGCAAGACAGTAACCGAATACCCAATGACTCCTGATAAGATACTTAGGGCCCTTGGCAAAATAAAGGGAGGTAAGACAGAATGAAAGCCTTTGAGCATTTTAACGCCTATTCAGTGGATGAAGCCATCTTTCAAATGAAGGGCTATGAAGGAAAGGCAAGTCTGATCGCGGGTGGAACGGACTTGCTTGGGGTCCTTAAAGGGGAAATCCTCCCGTACTATCCAGAGGCCCTTATTAATATAAAGACCATCACCGGCCTTGATTATATTAAAGAGGATACCGAAGGGATGAAGATAGGCGCCCTGGCAAAATTGACCAAAATAGTGCAATCTCCCGCGGTCAAGGGAAAGTACGCCGTGCTGGCCCAGGCCGCTGAATCTGTCGGCACCCCGGAAATCCGCAATATGGGTACAATCGGCGGGAACCTATGCCAGGACAATCGCTGCTGGTATTACAGATATCCACATCAGATGGGAGGGAGGATCCTCTGCCACCGCAAGGGAAAAGGCCCGTGCCATGCTATCAAAGGCGACAATCGTTACCATGCCATACTGGGTGGAAAAGCCTGCTTCGCTGTCTGTCCCTCAGACATGGCAATAGCGCTGACGGCCCTGGATGCAAAAGTCAGGATTGCAGGCCCAGGGGGCGAGAGGATTATTCCTATATCAGAATTCTACCATGCGCTGGGGCACATCCTCAAACCGGATGAGATCCTAACCGAGTTCCAGATTCCACAACCCCCTGATAATGCCGCACAGGTATTCCTCAAATTCAGATTAAGAGAGTCTGTTGACTTTGCCGTTGTAAGCGTTGCATCGGTCATTTCCATGGCAGACGGTATCTGCAAAGACGTGAGAATAGCCCTGGGAGCAGTAGCCCCCATGCCTTACAGGGCAAAGGGTGCGGAAGATGTGATCAGAGGAAAGCCTCGGGATGTAGCCACAGCAAAGGCGGCGGCAGTGGCAGCAGTTGCCGATGCAAAACCTTTAAAGAAGAATGCCTATAAGATAGAGATAACAAAAATACTGGTGAAAAGGGCCATCCTCTCCTGAAACATTTTCATAATTTCGGGCACTGGAACATTAGTAATTTTTCTCTTCCATCACTCCAAAACTCTATTAAATCCCATGGCTAGTTTAATGAAACCATGAGGCTACAACCCTGACTTAAGCCTGGGCATAAAACTCAACAAGGAGGTATATTCTGGCACTTATCGTAATCAATGTTAATATTTTGGTAACGTTCAAAAGGCCTCGCATTAAGAAGGACATAGGACTCTCTTTTAAACAATTTGCAGTTTAGCCATGGCAGAACATGGGACTCTCTTTTCAAAAACGAGACGTCAACTGCAAGGCCAAAGTGATATCACTGCGCTACGGCGGGCGGAGGGTTAAGTCAGTACCTTGCCTTTATGGTGGC
>CAYRFN010000118.1:0-11513 GCA_964423495.1 uncultured Desulfobacteraceae bacterium | reverse complement strand
TTTTTCGTCAACCGTCATTTTCCCGAGTTTGGAACGTAATATCAGGCGTACACCCCCTTCATGTCTTTTTCAAAGAGCTAAACAGTTGCCTTAAACAGGGATTGATGGAGATTTCTACGAGGAAACAACTTGAATAAAGATTTATAGAACGGTATGCTTAGTTCAGGCTTAATACAAACGATAGCTAAGGGTTTCATAAATGACCAAACAAGACAGATCCATTTATATCTGCCAGACTTGTGGGTACCAAACCCTGAAATGGATGGGCCGTTGTCCTGACTGCGGCCAGTGGAACAGCATTGTAGAAGAACTATCTAAATCTGATAGAAAACAAATCAGATCTTCTGTCATGAGCAAACCCGAGAGTATTGATACAATCTCCCTTGCTCCGGAAATGAGATTAAAAACCGGAATTGTTGAGTTTGACCGAACCCTCGGCGGTGGGGTGGTCCCAGGCTCCTTAGTTTTGATTGGAGGCGATCCTGGGATAGGAAAATCAACCCTTATTCTGCAAGTGCTCAACAGTCTGTCACACCATGGTTTTTGTGCTCTTTATTTGTCAGGCGAGGAATCAGCCCAGCAGATCAA
Organism: uncultured Desulfobacteraceae bacterium; assembly: GCA_964423495.1. Lineage (GTDB taxonomy): Bacteria > Desulfobacterota > DSM-4660 > Desulfatiglandales > Desulfatiglandaceae > CAYRFN01. The sequence goes on along the minus strand of CAYRFN010000118.1, from coordinate 10,925 downwards.
GTTGAGGGCCGAAAGGCTATCGGTTCATTCAGACAGCCTTTATGTTATTACGGGGACCTGTATTGAGGATCTTTTTGAAAAGCTTGACCCTATAAAACCAGATCTTGTAGCTGTGGATTCAATCCAGACCATATATACAAATGACATTGCTTCGACACCTGGAAGTGTCGGGCAGGTTAGGGAGGTTGCCTCAAGACTAATGAACTTTGCGAAGCAATCAGGTATCCCCATTTTTTTAATTGGTCATGTTACCAAAGACGGCGCCATTGCTGGGCCAAAGGTTTTAGAGCATTTAGTGGATACTGTCCTCTATTTTGAAGGGGACAGCGGACATGTATTTAGAATATTGAGGTCGGTCAAGAATCGCTATGGCTCTACTAACGAAATCGGCGTATTCGAGATGAAAGACAGCGGACTTGCAGAGGTTATCAATCCATCTCGCATTTTTCTTGAAGAAAGACCGCAAAACGTGCCAGGTTCGGTAGTAATCCCCTGTCTTGAAGGGACAAGACCTGTACTCGTAGAAATTCAGGCATTAGTTGGTTCGAGCTCACTTGGCATGCCAAGACGAACAGCCCTTGGCGTAGACCATAACCGGATCTCACTTCTGGTGGCAGTCCTTGGGAAAAGAATAGGTATTGAATTGGGTGATCAGGATATTTTTGTCAATGTTGCTGGAGGATTAAAGGTAGAAGAACCGGCCGCTGACCTTGGCATTGTATCTGCAATGTTGTCCAGTTTTTTGGATAAGCCGATAGATAGAGATCTGGTGATGTTTGCAGAAGTTGGCTTGGCTGGCGAAGTTCGCGGGGTCAGCCAACCAGACCTGAGAATCAAGGAGGCCAAAAAAATGGGTTTTTCGCGATGTCTCCTATCCCTGAAAAACTTAGAAGGCTCAAGCCCACCAAGGGGTATAGAGCTGATAGGCGTAGAATCTATTCAAGAGGTACACGAGATTCTTTTTAAATAGTTGATAACATTTAAAAGTGTTTACATCCTGTTTGTGCCTGGCCAGTTTATTATCTCGATTCCTTAAATGTGAGATCCATAATTACAGATCTAAAACTTATTTCTGAGAGGAAGGGCATGGGACTCTCTTTTAAGAAACCTACTGGGCAGGAACTCAGACCCGAGCGACCTGCAAACTAAGGCGGGCGGCGGACTTTCTGGATTTATACCATATACCAAGCTCCGGGCATCAAGCACAATACCTTTCCCGCCCGCCTCAGGCAGCGGGGACCTCAACGATCCAGCAACCAATTTTTCGGTTCTTAAAAGAGAGCCTAATGTCCTTATAGGTGCGAAACCTTTTAAACATTACCAAATAGTTAGGTGATAACTCATAAACTATCAGCTTTTAACTATGGGCTATATCCTTTTTTTCACTCACGCCATTTCACAATTTCATTTAAGGGGACCCTTTCCGACGTTGGTCTGTTTATGAAAGATTGAGGGTCTTTGTAACCAATGGCTACACCGATTACAACCCGTTTTTCCTCTGGAATACTCAATTCCTCTTTTATTTCATCATCAAATGCTGTAATCAGACCAATTGGGCAGGTTCCCAGCCCAAGTGCATGAGCAGCCAGCACAAGGTAGCCCAACACAATGCCGATATCTGTCAATCGGGCGTTCGAAAACACCTTGTCAATGGTAATGATGATTGCGGTGGGGGCGTTGTAAAAATTGCAGCTACCTTCATTAACAAAGTCCTGAAAAGAGGTTTGTTCTGGCAGGTCCGGCAGCATAACATTAAGAAGCCCTCTTTGTCTTTCAACAAAATATTCAGGAAGGGGGCTTTTAGCACCTGGTCCACATGAGATGTTCTTTTCCCTCATTCGCTTTAGTAAAAGTCTGCTCAACCTTTTCCTATCTTCACCAGATACAACAATGAATTCCCATGGCTGCAGATTTATTGCAGAAGGGGCCCGTGTAGCAAGTCTAAGGAGATTTTCTAAGGTCTCCCTGTTAATCGGTTTGTCAAGAAAGGCCCTAGTGCTCTTTCTTTTTTCAATTGCATCAAAAATATCCACGAGTTTCCTCCCTTATCCCGCTATTTTTTCTCTAACCAAGCCTGCTCACTATTTTCGCCACCTGCCGTGAAATGGCTATAGAAATTTCGTTTAACAACAAAACTCCTTAAATTGTTCTGGTATAATCAGAGCCATGTTTTTCTCACATAGAAATATTATATTTAGGTATGCCCCTCAGCCGTCTACTAAATCTCATATCAAGAACTCTGATGTTCTGGGAGTTTCGATGGAGGAAAAGAGGATAAGTCCAAAATAGAGTAACCTTTTTCAGATAAAAAAGCTGCGATTTCATCCGGTATATTCAGTTTTGTAGCAAGGATGGCTTTTCCATGGTTATCTGAAAAGATAATTCCTGGAAGGGTCAATCGGATGTTTCTTGAATCATCTTTGGTAGTTACCATGAAGTGATGGGGGCCGGGGTCAAATTGAATATTTAGAAACTCAAGTGCCTTAATGACCACGGCTAATGGATCTTTTTCGCCTGCCAAAGAAAGGACTTGAAACTGGTGTTCTCTTAAAAAAGAGATGATTTTAGGTTCAAGGCCAGTCACGTCAATAATAGCATCCTTACCTTTGATTCTCAGGAAAAAATCTGCATTAATAATCAATTTGAAGTCTGTCATTTGGCTCTGGTAAGCAGGGATCTCTACCTGAGCTGAAAATGAATTATTTGTGAGATCCAAAATGGTCTTTATTAATGATGAATAGTCCTTTCCCCCTTTCAATTTTTCCACATCGCCTTTCTTATAAGAGGTGTCATCATCACCCGAGGGATGATCAATAACCTTAATGCCTAAGCCCTCCAAGTACTGTTTAATCATTGGTGGGGTAGCCAGTGAATTATCATCAGTTAAGTAAATGACATAAATTCTTGTTCTGTTCGATTGGGTCTCTGAATTTGTTACAATCCAGTCACCTGTTATCCTGACAGCAATATCCCCTTGTAGTTCAAGAGGTGCACCACTTTTAAGCAGCTTGGGGTACCTGCATACAATTAAAATCTTTTCCAAAGCCGACCTTAAATCATCATCCATAAGATGGACGATACGATAATTTCCCCAACTGGATTCTATGATTTTGGCCATTTTATCAGGGAGCTTATTGTCCAGATCTACAATCATACTCACACCTGTCTTTAGATTTAGGATGGGAAAAGATTTCGCCCTAAGATCTATCTGACCTCCTGCTTTCAGGGGAATGAAATGCTCACCAGTATTAATCCACTCCTCTCCCATTTCCAAAAAGATTGAACCTAAGTCATGTGCAATTAGACCCGTATTCTCAGGTTTTGCCAATATTGCCGTCTTTATAGGTATTCTGATGATTTCAGGTGAGTAGATTGGTAGCTTAATAGTTTGACCCGGTAATATTATATCCAAATCTTTGAGAGAGGGGTTTATTTTCTTAACAAGTTCAAAATACTCATTGTACAAGTGATCTTGAGGAATATTGAACCGACCTTTAATAATCTTAACTAAATAATCGCCTTGCTTGATAGTATAATTTTGAAGGCTCAGATCCTTTAAGGCTGAAACTGAGATTGTTTTTTCTGTCGAAGGGGCTTGGTCGAAATCAACTGAAAGTGGCGTTATTTTGAGTGGAATGATTATCTTTTCGTCTGGGTGGATCAGATCAAGGTTTTGTAAGGACCTGTTCAATTTCTTAAGCACTGAGAGCAGTTTAAACAGATCTTTATTTTTTTTTATGCCTTTTTGCTTTAAGATCTTCCAGATGTAATCACCCTTCTTGACCACATATTTCTCTGTCAGGACCTTCTTATTATCAACCTCATAGATATCTTTTCCTATTTCCATTGTTTTGACCAGAGATATTGAATAGGTCTTTTCATTCTCCTGGGCCTGGTTTATTCTTGAGCACAAAAGGACCAACAGAAAAGTGAAAAACAGGAAAAAAATATATTTAGATATGCGCAATGTCATCTTTAAATTGGTTACTCTCAATAACTTCTGAAAATTAATTCGGCTAAAGCTAATATATTTATTGTAAAGAGTTAATCCTAATATTGTCAATATCATTCCAGTTTATGCAAATATTGCCCTACATATTGATATTTTATTCGGATTTTATACATCATGTGGTATTTTTTCTTTACAAAACCTGGATAATCTGGTAAATAAACTCATTAATAATTATTCTTTCTATTTATATAGTTTTTCCGGAAGGATAAGCCCTGTCAGGAAATCAGTAAATTGGAATTTGGGTAACAATTTGGTGCTTTGAAAAAAATCATTAGTGAATTGTAGGAGCATGAGGTCTCTATTAAGAAAGTCGTAGTTTAGTCCTGGCTAAATGGATCAGGAACAGAAAGGCAGGACATGGGGCTCTCTTTTCAGAAAACGAAAAATTGGTTGCCGGTTATTTGAGTTAAGTTGCTTCTCAGGCGGGCGGCAATTTACTGAAGTTGATGCCATAGCCACCATAAAGGCAAAGTACTGACTTAACCCTCCGCCCGCCGTAGCGAAGTGATGCCCCTTCGGCCTTGCAGTTGACGTCTCGTTTTTGAAAAGAGAGTCCCATGTCCTGCAAGGGCTAAACTGCGAATTTCTTAAAAATGATCCATATGTCCCTGTAATTCATTATAGAAGACCTATCTGCCAATGCGTGTCTTTGTGCGACGCCTAGGCAGGCCTTCATGCCTTATTTTCAAAGAGCTAAACAGTTACAAAATACGAATTTAGGTATTTAGGAATTAAGGGATTGAATTGTACAGAACATAATTTATTTTTACCCCGTTAGAATATCCGTGCGGAAGCACAGGGATTATGCATAAAATAAAATCATGCTTTTTTGTCCCAATAAATCTTTCAATCGTAAACTATTTGCTAAAGTGAAAGCTAAAAGGGTTTGCTCTACGAGTTATATGTATATAGTTTCAGGTTATGGAGGGTACTATGAAGATTAAGAAGATTTCCATCCACGGCTTCAAATCTTTTATGGACAGGCTCGAAATCACATTCCCTATGGGAATCAGCGGGATTGTGGGGCCAAATGGGTGTGGGAAAAGTAATATCGTTGACGCAATAAAATGGTGTATGGGTGAGCAAAGCCCTAAACAGTTGAGGGGTCGACGGATGGAAGATTTGATATTCAGCGGCACTGGAGATTATAGGCCGTTAGGAATGACAGAGGTTTCCCTGGTCTTTGAAAATGGCAATGGTATGTTTCCGCATCCATTTGCAAAGGATACAGAGGTATCGGTGACCAGGCGCTTATACCGATCCGGTGAAAGCGAATACCAAATTAATAATGTACCATGCAGACTCAAAGACATCCAAGAAATTTTTATGGATACTGGTTTAGGAAATAGGCCCTATTCGATTATCAGTCAGGGACAAATAGGGACAATTATAGAACAAAGACCTGAAGATACCAGGATGATGTTGGAAGAGGCCGCTGGTATCACAAAATATAGGAAAAAGGTTGAAGTCTCACAGAGAAAGATAGAGCTTACAGAGTCAAATCTTCAACGTGTAGAAGACATATTAGGCGAAGTGCAGAGGCAGATCAGGTCTCTCAAGAGACAAGCTTCTAAGGCCAAACGCTATAAAATTATATGCGAAGGAATTCGAAACTTGGAACTCATCCTATATACCAATACCTATAATCAACTCAAAGAAGAGTCAGGAAACAGTATGAGATCGACAGAAGATCTTTTTCAGCAAGAAATAATAAAATCCACAGAACTCTCTAAGGTTCATGCCCAAACAGAGACCATGAACCTGGAATTGGAAGAAAAGGATAAAAAACTATCCACACTAAGGAAATCCTATCTGAATTTGCAGGAAAAAGTTCATAAACAGGAGGCTAGCCTTGATTCTTTAGCAGGCGAGATAAGGATGCAGGAGGAGTTAGAAGGCCGATTGAGAACTGAACAAGAGGATATAAGGAACCGACTTATAGGTCTCAAGGAGGAAAAACAAAGCCTACAAAAAGAAGTAGACAAGCTAAAAATGAGGTCCAATGAGCTAGCAGGTGAGGCTTCATTGAAAGAGAAAAGGCTGAAGTCCCGACAAGAGCTGCTTAAGAAAATAAAGGAAGACTATGAGAAAGCAAGGACAGAATTGAGTGCCGGTCTAAATAGAGAGGTTGGAATAAATCATAAATCAAACTACTTAAATAGAATACTTAATCAAATCACAGATAGCCAATCCAGGTTGGAAAAAGAACTGATTGACGTTAACGCAAGAATTGAAAACGTAATCAAAGCTTCTGAAAGAAAAGGTTTATCCAGGGAAACTACTTTAAAGAGATTACGGGAGATTGAAGCCTCTATTGAGCAACAAAATATGAATTCAGAAGAGATGGAATTGGAAAGAAAAAATGCTGAGATGGAGCTAAAGTCTTCGGATGCAGAACTCAATGTGTGCCAGTCTCGATTAGCCAGTTTACAGACTCTGACAGAGAATTTCGAAGGGTATAAAATGGGAGTCAGGACCATTATGAAAGCTAAAGATCTGGGACCCTGGAAACAAGGCGGCATCTTGGGCCTTGTGGCAGATATTATCCAGGTTGAACCTGAATATGAACAGGCTGTTGAAGCGGTTTTGGCCGACAACCTGCAATACATTATTGTGGAATCACAAGAAGATGGCAAACAGGCAGTTGAATATCTGAAAAAGAAGATTAAGGGAAGGAGTAGTTTTGTTCCCCTTAAGGATTTAAACAAAAACTGGAAATATCAAACAAAGGATTCAAGGTTTCCTTGTTTGCTTGATTTCGTCTCTGTGCCTGAAACTTATAGGCCTATAATAGAGGAGTTATTAAGAGATACGGTACTGGTGGAAAATCTTGATATTGCCATATCTACATGGAAAAATTTCGTTGATTCACCGTCTCGGAATGGAAACAGTATGTGTTTTGTTACTATTGACGGAGACATAGTTGATAAGAGAGGTGTTGTTAGTGGTGGAAAGCTTGTCCAAAGTTCCCATGGTATTCTTTCCAGGAAGCGGGAGTTGGCTGAACTGAAAAAAAGGTCTATTAATTATCAAAAAAAAGTGGATAATTTAAAACTTAAACTCGAAAATATCATTACAGAGATCGAACAAAAGAAAAAAGAACTCGAATTATTAATGGACGACAAGTGGAGTTGCCAAGAAGAAATAAACGAATTTGACAAAATGCTTTTTCGCCTTGGTGAGGAGATGGACCAGCTGGAAAAACAAAGAAGGAGGATATTAGAAGATCTGGAAAGCAAAGGCAAAGAGCAAAATAGGCATAAAGAGGAACTCTCAAGTATTGAAGAGGAACTACGTCAATTTAAGGTAACGCGCCAAGAAGAAGAGAAATATTTCCAAAAAAAGGAAATTGAGCTTAAAGAATGCGAAGCAGAATTTGATCAATTTCGAGATGAACTGATCAAACTTAAAGCTGATTACCGTATTATAGAAGAAGAGCAACGTAGTTTTGTTCGCGAGATGGAAAGGCTGGATGACTATGCTAATGACTCCCTGGAACGAAAACAAAAAATTGAGAAAGATATTTCAATTGGTAGGTCGAGACGTGATGAATGTCAAAGGAGAAAGGAGGCCCTTAAGGAAGAATCAATAGAGCTATATGATGACCTAAGAGAGGCAGAAGAGGATTTGAACCGCGCTGATCAGGAACGGCAGGAATTCCAGGATAAGATCAAGGAAGAAGAGAGAAAAGCAGAACAAATACGTGGAGAGGTTGAGACTCTAAAAGAGGAAATTAACACGGCTAAAATGGAGCATTCCGAAATTAATTTCAAGATGAACAACTTGGTTGAAGTGGTCAAGGAGAAGTTTGGTCTGAAACTATGTGATATTTATGAGCAATACTTAGGTGGAAGATTTTCCATGACAGAAGTAGAGGGAAAACTCGAACAACAGAAACTACTACGTCAAAGACTTGGAGAAGTCAATCTAATAGCCATTAAAGAACATGAGGCATTGAAAGAGCGTTATGTATTTATAAAAAATCAACGAGAAGATCTTTTAAGTTCTATTGAGTCTCTTCGGCTTGCCATCACAAAGATCAACAGAACCTCCCTTGATAAATTCAAGAAGGCCTTCCAAGACGTGGACAGGAAATTGAAAGAAGTTGTTCCCATCCTCTTTGGTGGCGGTACGGCGGGGCTAAGATTGACCGAAGAAACAAAACCGCTTGAGAGCGGGATCTTGGTGGAGGTCCAGCCACCTGGCAAAAAATTAAGTCACATGGGACTGCTTTCTGGCGGAGAAAAGGCATTGGTGGCCATGGCCTTTATCTTTGCAATTTATATGATTAAGCCAAGCCCATTCTGTCTATTAGATGAAGTAGACGCCCCTCTCGATGATGCCAATATTGATCGGTTCAATAATCTGTTAAATGAAATCAAAAGGGCCTCTCAGATCATTATGGTAACACATAGTAGGAGAACAATGGAAATTGTGGATCGTCTTTATGGGATTACCATGGAAAAATCGGGGATATCTAAGATCGTATCGGTGGATATTGAGGGTATGGCCAAATAATAGCTGACTAAGCGCTAATAGAGCAGTCAGCCAAATGTGACCAAAGTGAAGCTCCCCGACCAAAGATCGGGGCTTTACAACAAAGAAAGAGGCCCCTACACCCTTTTAAACCCCGGCAGCCATTTATCCCGACCAAAGGTCGGGGTATTTTGGCACTTTTCGTAAAACAACTACTATACCAAATACATATGACTAATTTTCCCAAGAATAGACTCCAAGAAAACAAAAAAGCTGACAATCACCCTGCAAAGGAAAAAGGCCTTTTTCAGATGCTTCGGGAGGGTCTTTCAAAGACAAGATCTACCCTCACAGGTAGGTTGGATCGCCTGCTTTTTGGTAAAAAAGAGATCAACGATGAACTTTTGGAAGAATTGGAAGAGATTCTTTTCACCTCAGATATTGGTGTAACAACTACCCAGGAACTGATCGATTCAGTTAAGGAAAAGGTAGCAAGGAAAGAATTGAATAATCCTCAGAGATTGAAGAGCTTCTTAAGGGATCATATCCTCTCGTTTTTAGAGGCTCCCTCCTTGGACCATCCATTGACAGTACAAGGGGAGCCTTTGGTCATTATGGTTGTCGGCGTAAACGGGGTTGGAAAGACCACCACAATTGGTAAGGCTGCCCATAACTTTATTTTACAGGGAAAAGATGTTTTGCTGGTGGCGGCCGATACTTTCAGGGCAGCAGCCATAGAGCAGTTAGTCATATGGGGAGAAAGGGTGGGGGCACAAGTGATTAGGCAGACTACAACGAGCGATCCTTCTGCTGTGGTATTTGATGCCTTGAGCGCCGCAATTGCAAGAAAAGCGGATGTGGTTCTCATCGACACGGCCGGACGTCTTCATACCAAAATAAACCTCATGGAAGAACTTAAAAAAATCCATCGTGTGGCCGGACAGAAACTTCCCGGATCACCGCATGAGGTTTGGTTGGTTCTGGATGCCACCACCGGGCAAAATGCAATTTCGCAGGCCGAAATGTTCAATAAGTCCCTGGGTGTCACTGGGATTATTTTAACCAAACTTGACAGCACAGCAAAGGGTGGTATTGTGGTGGGCATCTCCCATCAACTCAAGATACCTGTCAAGTATATAGGAATCGGAGAAAGGGCGGATGATTTACGGGCTTTTAACACAATCGATTTTGTACATGCTATATTTGATTAAAAACGGAGGAGGGGAGTATGGGGAAAATAGCACCCTCAATCCTTTCGGCTGATTTTACCAGGCTTGGAGAGGAGATTAAGACAGTGGAGAAGGCTGGGGCTGATTATATTCACATTGATATCATGGATGGTCACTTTGTTCCTAATATTACTATCGGCCCAATTATAGTAAAGGCGATCAGACGCATAACTGAGCTTCCTCTTGACGTGCACCTTATGATTTCACATCCTGACATGTATATAGATAGGTTTGCCGAGGCTGGGGCCAGTATTATTTCGGTACATGTCGAGACTTTGACCCATCTTCATAGGACGATTCAATACATAAGAGACAAGGAGATAAGGCCTGCTGTTTCCTTGAATCCTGCAACGCCCTTAAATCTTTTGGAATATATTCTTGAGGATCTTGATATGGTTCTGTTAATGACGGTCAATCCTGGTTTTGAAGGGCAGGAATTTATTCCTGAGGTTATCCCAAAAGTGAAGCAGTTAAGAGAAATGGTGGATAAAAGAGGGCTGGATATCGAGATTGAGGTTGATGGTGGTATCAGCCCTGATACTATCGGCCGAGTATCATCTGCTGGCGCGAACGTATTTGTGGCAGGCTCGGCCATTTTTTATACTGAAGACTATGCCCGAACCATACAATTAATGCGTGAAAGAATGTGTGCCAAAGAAAAGATTTCATGATCTTTACCTGATTACAATGCAAAATATTTAGCACTCTCAGTAATAACTCTGATCGTCATTCTGCAAAATCGTCAATATCTTTGCTGTGAGCTCATCGCTATCAAAGGAGAAGATCACAGTTCCATGATCAACATCAAATGAGACGAGACTGCAATGATATTCCTCAGCAATTTCTTCTAAAATCCCTTTGAATTTAATGGCTTCCGGATGATCAAGGCAGTTAACATCGGCCTTAAACAGATCGACTTCAATAAACCCTGATGATTTCATAATATTTTGGTAACGTTCAAAAGTGTTTACACCGGATTTGTACACAGTCAGTTTATCGATATTGATTCCTTGAAAAAAGAGTTTAATGCCCTTGGAACTAAAATCTTATATATGGAAGGGTATGGAGTTCTCTTTTAAGAAAGTCGCAGTCTATCCCTGGCAGAACATGGGGCTCTCTTTTCAAAAACGAGACGTCAACTGCAAGGCCAAAAGGACATCACTGCGCTACGGCGGGCGGAGGGTTAAGTCAGTACTTTGCCTTTATGG
>CAYRFN010000117.1:0-11569 GCA_964423495.1 uncultured Desulfobacteraceae bacterium | reverse complement strand
CAATTTTCAGATGCCTAATTTATTGTAAGTGCGAATTATCGGACAGCCTCCTAGACCATTAAGAATACAATATCCAGATGCTTGGTATCATGTAATGAATCGTGGTAGGCGAGGTGAAGAGATATCCCCATACAAAAAGAGACATGAAACACATTTATCAATCTGGTAAGACATTTAAGAAATGATTCGTTAAAGAAGCTTGGGGAAGTATTTGAGATTGAAAAATACAGCACAGTAAGCAGTATCGTAGAAAGAGTAAAACAAGAAATCGAAAGGAAAGGAATAGAAACTTTAAAAGACGTATTTATGAATTAACCAGAAACCTTAATAAAAGTCAACGGTAGACTTGACCCCTTTACGTACAAATGGTCCACCGTTGCCGGAAAACCGTGTTACTCTAATCATACAGAGAACGGGGTATTGTATATTCTGCCTCCCTGAAATATGCATTACAAGAGATATGGTACTCAAAGTCATAACAAATCACCAACGCCAAAAATGGACACAAACCACGCGATCCAACAATATGCTGACAGAACTAATCACCTGATTGTTTTTGAAGGTCATTCACCGATGTTTGGAGGATGCCGGGCTGGGTCCAATAGTTAGATATGATTAAAGACTTAGAGGCTGAGGGAAATTCTACTTTGGTGAGGGGACTGGCTATGAAGAATATAGCTGAGCTTGAAATACTTCACAACATTACTAAACTCGTGACCAGAGAGCTAAGTCCAGAAAATCTTTTGCCATTAATATCTAAGGAATTAAAGAAGATCTTGGACTTCGATCGCATAAGTATTTCAATTTATGATCATGAGAAAAAGAAATTCAATTTGCGGGCTATTGTAATCAAGAAATCTTCAAAAACCGTTTTCAAGGGAAACTATCCTGGACCTGGTAGCCGAACCTATATATGTATGTCGACAAAAGATACGATATACTTTCCAGACTTGCTGGACAAAAAAGATTACTTTGAAACAAACTATCTAATTGACGAAGGATATCTATCTGGGCTTTGCATACCGTTAATAATGGGAACCGACTGTTTTGGTACTCTCAACTTCAATTCTCACAAAAATGACCCTTTTACTCCCCTGGAAATTTCTTTCCTCGAAGCAGTCAGTGAGCCAGTAGCAATCGCAATGAGAAATGCACTTGCTTTTGAGGAGATAAACAAGATAAAGGACCTCCTGAGCATACAAAATAAATATCTCACTGGAGAGGCGAAGGGTAGCTTCTCGCCACAAAAGATAATTGGGAACTCAGAGGCATTCAAACGAGTTATCGGACAGATTAAGATGGTTTCACCTTCTAATGCAACTGTAGTTATGATTGGGGAAACAGGCACTGGAAAAGAAATCGCGGCTGAATTAATACATGATATGAGTCCACGGTCAAAGAAACCATTAGTGAAGGTTAATTGTGCCGCCATACCCGGAACGTTACTAGAAAGTGAGTTATTTGGATACGAGAAGGGTGCCTTTACGGGAGCAGTTAGAAGCAAAGCGGGAAGATTCGAACTCGCGGATGAAGGCACCATTTTTTTGGATGAGATATCAGAAATGGGGTTAGATCTGCAGGCGAAAATACTTCGCGTTCTTCAAGATGGCCAAATAACCCGGGTTGGAGGAAACCATCCTAAGTCAGTTGATTTTCGTGTCGTAGCCGCAACAAACAAAAACCTTCATGAAGAGGTGAGAGTTGGCAAGTTTCGAGAAGATTTATTTTTTCGATTGAATGTTTTTCCCATAGTGCTTCCCCCCTTGAGAGATAGGAAAGACGATATTCCGGAATTGGCCGAATTTTTCATCGGCAAGTCATCTAGGATAATGGGTAAATCGTTCAGGGGACTCTCAAAAAGAAGTCTGGAATTGATTTGGCAATACGCTTGGCCAGGGAACATTAGAGAACTCTCGAATGTGATTGAACGTGCATGTATCCTTACTCCACAAGGGGAGAAAATCAATATAGCACCTGATATGCTGACGTTTAGAAAGAAGAAAATGGACAACGTTCTAAAGACTATGGCCAAGGTTGAAAAGGAACACTTGATTAACGCACTAAAGCATTCAAGAGGGCAAATTGAGGGGCCTAATGGAGCGGCCCAAATTTTAGGAATGTATCCGAGCACATTAAGAGGTAGATTAAGGAAGTATCGGATTAAAATCAATAAAGTTATTGATGGGGAAGAATATGATATGCGAGATTAGGATAGCGGCTCTCGACTAGAAGACTCCTACTTACTGGTGAGCCTCAAGATTGTATGGCATGGAAGCCCCTGAAAATGACACAATATAAGTTATAGCCTATCTACCTAACATATGATGTGGAATCCAAATGCTGATATCTGGAAACAAGATGAGCAATAGCAGAGCCATAATTGTGCAGAGGAACCATGGTAGGGCGGCTCGAAAAAGCTTCATCAGCTCGACTTCTGATCCAGCGACTCCCTTGACTGCATATATGTTAATTCCCATGGGAGGAGTTATCAGACCAATTTCAACGGCCATGATTAAAACCATTGCAAACCAAGTAGGGTCGATGCCGAGATTTGTTACGACAGGAAGAAAGATGGGGACTGTGACCATTAGGATGGATATAGTGTCAATAAACATACCTAGGACAATATAGAGGATTGCCGCAGCAAGTATAAATTCCCTCTGGCTTAACGCTAAACTAATGACATAATCACCTAATATCTCAGCAATTCCTGACAGCACTAGTAGCCGAGTAAATATCTGCGCAAAGCAGAATATCAGGAAAATCATCCCAGTTACGGCCAATGATTCCCTGAGTGCGCTTCCTAATACCGTCAAAGATCGCCGTGAAAAGCCGCGAAAAATTAGATACAGGATAAACAGTACGAAACTGCCAAGCCCCGCCGCTTCTGTGACTGTGGCCAGTCCAGAATATATTCCTCCAATTACAATCAGTGCCACCATAAATATGGGCCACAGCTTGGGAATAGGTGCTATCTTTTCTCGCCAGGTGACGCCCTTATCTTGGACATCGGGCCTTAAGCTAGGTCTGAGCCAAAGAAGAAGCACTAGACCGCCTCCCAAACAGAGTGCCAAAATGAGACCTGGCCCGATTCCGCCAAGTAACAGTCTACCAATAGATTCTTCAGAAATAATCCCATAAATAATTGCCAGGATGCTGGGTGGTATCAGCATTCCAATGATTCCGCTGGCAGCCACCAAGCTATAGGAGAGATGGCGGTCATATCCGTGCCTAACCATCTCAGGAGCGCTAACTTTGGCAAATACCACCGAGGTTGCAATTGAGGATCCAGTCAAAGCCCCGAATGCCGTGCAAGCTCCTACCGTTGCCAACCCCAAGGAACCTCTTATCCTTCCTAGCCACAAGGTCAAGACATCATAAGAATCCCTGCTTATCCCTGTTTCGGAGGCAAAAAGGCCCATCGCAATGAAAAGAGGAACCACTATCATGGAATACATAGTTCCATATTGTAGCAAGGTGGTTGCCAACAGATTAGCAGTAGCATCAACCCCAATAATAAGCATGATACCCAAAGTGCCAGCAACTCCTAAGGCGAGAGCAACCTGTACTCCAAGAATTAATAATACGAGAGAAAGAACAACTCCTAAGATGCCAATCGTTAGAGGATCCAAAGAATTACTTCCTTATCATTTGCAGCAATATACGAGTATGGTCTATTAGATCTAACAAGAATTGAATCGTGAACAAGAAGAAGCCGCTTACCAATGCCAATTTGAGGAGCCACCTAGGCAATTCTATGGGAGCTCTCATGGTTTCTCCTATCAACCATGATTCCCAAAATTGATTCCAAGTGGAAAAAGTAATGAAGGAACAGAATATCAATCCCAATAAACATACAAAAATGTTCTCCACAGTCTCAATTTTAGCTGGAAAACACCTAGTTAACACGGTGATGCGAACATGAGTGCCGCTGTGGTATGCAAAAGCATATGATCCAAATACTATGAATGACATTAGAATAATGGAAATCTCAACCCCACCGAGTAGTGGCCGATTGGCGACATAACGTCCTAGGGCATCTATTACCAATAAAAGAGATACTCCCAGTATCAGCGACCCAATGACCGTTCCAAAAACAGTATAGAATCTGTCTGTAAAATTTTTCATGTCAGATCTTTTTAGAATAACTTAGATGAATTCGTAAAAAGTCAAAAATGCAAAATGCGCATCTAATGATTTCAATAGGTTATCCCTGCTCAGGAGGCCAAATTCGGACTTTTTACGAGATTGTCAACTTTGAATGGCCAAAAAAAATATCTTTCGCACAATAATGGTGTAAAAGAATCCATATCTACTCTGCTTCTGCGCCGCTGAAAACAAACACCATGCCCCTTTTTTGCCTAAAAGCTCCTTTATTCAAGAGAAAGGGAATCACAGACTATGCAATACAAAAAAGGGGCGCATCATAAGTATGGGAGATGTTCTTCTATTTCTGCCCCCATTTCCGAGGAAATTTCCAGCCTTCTTTCTCTGACAATTCCAGATACATGCGGACAATCTCCCATCCAGGAAGACCCTTGGCCTCCATTTTTGTTGCCCATTCTGCGGGGAGATCGGGCATTTGATTTGCCCACCGCATCCTATCTTCCTCAGACATTTCGAAAAACGTGACTTTCTTTTCCTTAAAGGTAGCATCGGCCTTTTTCAGGAGCCCATCCATTACATCCGCAGCCATCCGTTCGGTGACTTTGCCGACATCAATGAAGAGTTCCCTGTCTTCTTGGCTGAGTTTTTTCCAAGTGTCCATGTTAATCCATAGCCCCATTGTGCAAGGGGTATTTAGCCCTGTCTTAAGAAAATAAGGAGCGACTTCATAAATCTTAAACATGGCAAGGACACCACGGCAGCACGCTACCAAATCTACAGTGCCTCTTTCAAGCATCTCATAAAAACGGGGAGCTGGCGTTGGCACGGGAACCATCCCTGCCGCCTTGGCTGGTGAAACGTATTCCACCGGAGTTGCGTCGAACCTCTTGCCTTTTAAATCACCTAGCGTCTTGAGTGGCATGCGGGACATGCTGTCGTAAGCCGACAAACCCCAAAATTGCAGGTTAGGTCCGATGTTGAACTTCGCGAGCTCTTCATTGAAGGCAGGGATTCTTTCATACATCTCCCTTTTTATTCTTGCTTGTACGCGACGGTCGGGCTGATTAAATATAAAGTTATATTCGAACGAGCCTAATGGGACTTTGCCAGGAGCATATATCCATAAGCCCGTGCACAAATCCACCCGGCCTGAACTCGTAGCATCGACAATTTCATTAGGCTTGGTCAAGGTGCCACCATAGAACTTCTTGAAGCTGATTCTGCCGTTGGTCCTCTTCTCCATTTCGGCTACGAAGAGTCTGGTTCCAGTTGCAAGGAGAGTCTTCTCGGGGTATGGGCTACCCACCCTCAGAATGATCTTGTCACCGTCTTTTTGAAAGGAAAAAGCAGGAAGGCACATAAGCATGCTGACCAGCAGCAATGCAGCCAAGATAATGGACTTTTTATACGTCTTCATTTTTATCCTCCTTTAATTTATTATATAGTTCAGGCCGACGGTCTTGGAAAATATCAAACTCATATTCCCCAGGGGCGTTGATAACCCGTTTGATGTCTGCGCTTTGTGGTTCCACCTCGGATATCAATATTTCTTCTGCGGATGAGTTGCTCTCAGCCAAAACGACTCCCGCAAAGTCAATAATTTGACTCTGCCCCAAAAATTTTGCCCCTCTCTCGCTACCTATACGATTAGCGCTTACCAGGAACACCCTATTTTCGCAAGCCCTGGCCCGATTTAAAAACCCGGCATATGCTTCAGCACCTACCGGTAAATTGGACAGAGCTAAAATTATCTGCACACCTCCCAAACCGAGAACACGTGCTGGCTCGGGAAAACGTTGGTCATAACATATGAGTAAGCCAACCCGAGCTTCGGGCAAGTTAATGACAGAAATCTCTTTTCCTCTCCGTATGAACCGGTCAACACCAAGTATAATACGGTGTATCTTCCGGTATTTGCCCATAATACCCTTTGTGCTTATTAAAACGGCTGTATTGTAAAGACTTTTGCCTTCTTTCTCCAGGAGCCCGACCGCTGCAGTTACCCTATTGTCCCTGCAAATTTTTACGAGGATCTCAGTGCTTCGTCCGGGAACTGTTTCAGCGAGCTGCATAGCTTCACCCACGCTATTAAACATATACCCTGTGAGCGTGCACTCAGGAAATACCAAAATGCTCACGTTGAGAACTCCGGCACTTTCAATGAAATGAATGCATTTTTCCAGATTGTTCGCTTTGTTTCCCAAAGAAATGTCTATTTGAGCTGCCCCAACGAGCATTTTCTACTCCCATATTCGAGATTCTTATACATACCCAAAGGCCTATCTGGCCTTAGCTGGCACAAAAGTGCCATGGCCTGCCTCACCAAATAATTTTCCGTCTTCCATCACGACTTTGCCACGGACCATTGTTAGAACTGGCCACCCAGTTATCTCCCAACCTTCAAATGGCGTGAAATCAGAAATATAATGTAGCTTGCTGACTTCCACCTTTACCTTCTTTTCAAGATCAACTATCACCAGATCAGCGTCGGATCCAACAGCTATGATACCTTTTCTAGGCAGCAAGGCAAATTGTTTGGCGTTATTGTAACTGATGATCTCCACCAGTTTTTCAAAGGTTATCCTACCTTTGTTTACACCTTCGCTGAGCATGATCGGAAGCATTGTTTCGATCCCGGCCATGCCTACCACAGCAGACCAAAATTCCTCCTTGTGGCTAGTGGCGCACGGGGCATGGTCGGATCCTAAATTAGTAATCAAACCATTTCTAATTCCTTCCCAAAGTCCTTTATTGTCTTCTTCAGTCCGAATAGGGGGATTGACCTTAGAAAGAATTCTGTCAACATTTTCAGTTGTGCAGACTAGGTATTGCGGGCATGTTTCTGCTACAATATTGACACCATGCCCCCTTAATTGTGCGATTACACCCGGCCCTTCCTTCACACTCATATGAACAACATACACTGGGCAGCCTGTGATTTTAGCAAAGTAGCCACACCTGTAAAGCGGCTCGATTTCACAGAAGTTGGGCCGTGTATCAGCCCAGTAAAACTCATTCTTCTCAGCCAAGAATTTCTGCTTGAACTTGTAAAATATCTCAATATTTTCAGCATGGATCTGAGCGTGTACCGGTAATCCACACTCGGCGATTTTTTTGAATCCCATGTATATGAGACCATCATCAATACCCACCATGGGAGGAACGGCCTCCGGGCCTCGGTACGGGATGTAGAACTTCATGCCGACAATGCCTTCTTTACCTAGATCCGGAACCTCTTCGATATGTTCGTCGGTGAAAAGGCAAGCCTGCAATGCCACATCAACATACGAGTTGTTTTCGAGAGTGTCCCTCCTGTTACCAGGGCCGAATATCTGTTCTAATAAAGAGCCTGGAGGAAGAGTAACCCTGTCTATGATCGTACTCACTCCCCCCATTGCTGCTGCTTCGGAATCCTTTCTGTATGCTTCGTCAATTGGCCAATCAGGCCAGCCCACATGGCAATGAGCGTCAATCGCCCCCGGCATTACATATTTCTTTTCGGCATCAATGACTCGTTTTGCCGGTGGTGCCTCTTTGGATATCGATACTATTTTCTCTCCTTCTATACCTATGGTTCCTTCAACGATACCCTCTGGGCTTACAATATTGCAGTTCTTTATAACAGTATCTACCATGGCTATCCTCCTCTCCCAAAATCCTTCGTTACCTAATAGGATTTCTTAATTACACCTATAGTGACGCCATCTCTATTTCCTAATTAACCTCTGTGAAACGAACTCCCAATTTATAATTTTGAAGCAACAACAGCTGCCATATCAATAGCATCGATTATCTTGCCTGCACGATAACAATCTCCTATTCGATGAACTTCAGATGACAATCCTACTAATTCTTTTTCCAATTCAACATCAGGTAAAAAGCCTGCCGCTAAGATCACCGTTTCAGAAGGAATTGAACGGCGTTCTCCCCCATATTTCATGTAGATGACATTTGCATCTCCAATGGCGATAACATTCACGGATGTGATTATCTCTATTTGGCAGCCTTCTAATTTGGCTTCTATGGCCAAGGCATTTACTCTCACAACATCAACTAATATCGACTCCAAAGACTCTAAGATAGTTATTTTGGCTTTTGGTTTATTCTTGTTTAAATGAAGGGCCGTTTCAATGCCCACTAAGCCGGCGCCAATGATGACTACCGTTTCACCGGTATCCTTTTTGCCAGCAAGAACGTCGATAGCATTGATAACATTTTGGTTTTCGACTCCAGGGATAGGAGGGACAAGATGCTTTGCTCCTACAGCTAACAGCACCACATCAGGGGAGATTTTTTCTAAGGATTCTCTAGATAAATTTGCGTTGAAGTTCAGATCAACTTTCAGCGTGTGAAGCTGGCCTTCATACCAAGTAATCAAATCTGTGAAGGCTGTTTTACCAGCTGGGATAGCCGCGATATTAACGTTTCCTCCAAGCTTATTCGTCCTTTCATAAACAGTGACATCATGCCCTCTTTTTTTAGCTACTCGGGCAGCCTCCATGCCAGCTACACCCGCCCCGACTATGGCCACTTTTTTTGGGGCACCTGTCGGACTTAGATCCAAGAACGCTTCACGCCCAGCAGATGGATTTGTAGCGCATCTCATAGCCTTTCCTTCAAAGAATCTGCCAATGCAGCCTTCATTGCAGCGAATGCAAGGTCTAATTTCGGCTTGCTTTCCAGATTTGAATTTATTGGGCAGGTTCGGATCAGCAATTAAGGCTCGCCCTAAGGCCACCATATCAGCGGACTTGTTTTTTACTATTTTGGAAGCAATCTGGTGATCAATACCGCCAACCGCTATCACTGGTATCTTCACCTCTGCTTTGCAGCGCTTTGCCAATTTCTCAAGGTGGCCTCGTGGAAGATAAATTGGAGAAATCATGTATTGATGGGAAAGGTAGGTCCCGGCTGATGCATGGATGTAATCAAAGCTGTTGTTTTCGAGCATTTTGATAAATTCTAGGCTCTCCTCAATTTCGATGCCGCCTGGAATATAGTCACGGACATTTAGCCGAAACCCAACAGGAAATTCCTGGCCTACCATTTTTCTAATCTCTTTCACAACTTCAATCGGGAATCGCGACCGAGAAGAAAAGTCGGGTCCGTATGCGTCTGTTCTTTTGTTATAGAGAGGGGAGAGAAACTGGTTAATTAAGTAACCGTGGGCGCCGTGAATCTCTATACCATCGAAGCCAGCCCTTTTTGCTCTAAGCGCTCCTTCTCCAAAAGACGCGACAATCTCCTTTATTCCTTGAATAGTCAGTTCAGCTGGAATTTCGCCAGACTTGGAATGGATGGCAGAGGGAGCCAAAGGTTGGCGTTTGATTAATGAAGAGGGGCTCTGACCACCCCCATGGCAAAGCTGCAAAAAAACCTTGGTGCCGTAGTATTGCAGCCTTTCAGTAAGATCACTGAGTCCCGGCAATAAATCATCACTATACACTCCCAATTGACACACAGCCGCTTTGCTGGCATCGTTATCGATAAATGAATATTCAACAATTATAAGACCCACTCCCCCCCTTGCCCTGGCCTCATAGTACCTTATCAGATTTTCAGTTACCGATCCGTCGGGATTGGAAAGCCGGGTTGACATGGGTGGCATCACTAATCGATTTTTAACAACGACATTTCCTATAACAGTTTCGTCCCAAATACTTCTAATCATAACACCAAATCCTTTACATTAAGAATTACCAATCAAATTTAGCAGCTATCTCAATACTAACAGCAAATAACGTGCCAGATAAAAAGCCTGTAATATCACGGTGATAAGAATGTCAAAACGATGAGGCCCTGTCAAATTAAGCGGGTCCGCCATATTTGACAGTTTCCTGGTGACGAATCAAAATGGCAGTTTAGCTTGAAAAATAAAGGAATGCCTTTTCCCATCACGTTGACTGATTTCCGATGAGGGAGCTGCCTTCTACAAAAGGTGGCCGACAGACTCAAGGAATATATCAGGGGCAAGGGATTCAACCTGATCGGAAGATTTTCCCATATGTTACGAAGCCGCCAGGACAATGGTAAAAAAGGCAGGAGACAAAGTTGGTATTCGGCTTCGACCCCATGATCTCAGGCGGCACGCCGCAACATATGCATCCCGCTCAGGTGTCCCTATCGAGATCGTCTCAAAAGTGATTTTACGGCACGCCAACCTTTCAACGACCCAAATTTATTTGGGAAAGGTTCCTGACACCGAAGCAATGAGATGGATCGAAAACCTGTACGCTTAACCTAATCAGGTGAGAAAGGGGTCAAATCTGCTGTTGACTGTTATTCTGTGATATGATAATTTGATCTTATGAGCAGGCCATTAAGGATACAGTACCCGGACGCATGGTACCATGTGATGAACAGAGGACGAAGAGGGGAATCTGTTTTCCTTGAGAAACAGGATTACCCCATGTTTATCGAGCTTCTTAAAGAAGTTGTTGATATGTACAAGGTGAGGGTTGCCGCTTATTGTCTCATACCTAATCATTATCACCTCTTGATTCAGACTCCGGGTGGGGATCTGTCTAGCTGCATGAGGCATTTGAACGGCATTTACACCCAGCGCTTTAATCGGGCCCACCATTGTGATGGCCAGTTGTTTCGGGGGAGATACAAATCCATTTTAGTGGATGCTGACAGCTATCTTTTGGAACTGGTGAGATACATTCACAGAAACCCTTTAGAAGCGGGATTGGTAAAGGAACTGAACCAATATGTCTGGAGCAGTCACAAAGGCTATTTATCCAATGCCAAGAAATGGAACTGGTTACATAAGACCTTCATCCTTTCACTCTTTGCGAGGGACAGAAGAGAAGGGATAAACACATACAAAAGGTTTGTTTTAGAGGAAAGCCCTGAGGAGATAAACCGCATTTTTTCACGGAGCAAGTTTCCGTCTATGTTGGGCAGTGAAGATTTTATAAACAGTGTGAAGGAGAAATTCTTTCATAAGAAACGCCATGATGAAATCCCGGAATCCAGGGAATTGGCGCCAGGGCCGGAAATGATAAAGAAGGCAATATGTAAAGCCTACGGTATAGAAGAAAATTCGCTTTTGTCATCAAGAAGGGGTGTACTTAACGAACCGAGGAATGTTGCCATTTTTCTTATTAGGCGCCTGTCGATGGGAATGCAATAACGTACCAAAAATGGGAATGAAAAGTGTACCATGTCCCTGGTAAAAACATGGTAATCCTTCTTTTGAGAGGAGGATTTGCCAATGATTTCAGAGGAGGTTTTTATGGACATTATTGCATTACGTCGTCAGGGCTATAGTATGCGTGCGATTGCCAAAAAGTTGGGCATCCACAGAAATACGGTAAAGAGGCATCTCGAAAGCGATTCTTTTCCTCAATATCGCAAGGAAAAGAGGAATAAGTCCATTCTGGATCCTTATCACCAAACAATCAAAGATTATTTAGAACAGGACAACTACCAGGGTGCCTGGATTTACGACCGGTTG
>CAYRFN010000116.1:0-11619 GCA_964423495.1 uncultured Desulfobacteraceae bacterium | reverse complement strand
GCTCCTACCAAGAACTGGGGTGGTGTTGGACCCGTTGATTTACCCGATGCTAATGGACTAAGTAAGGAAGCGGCGAATGCCAATGTATCGAAGAGGACAAGTTGCTGGCACTGCCCTTATGGTTGTAAAGGTAAATTAAAAACGGGAACTGGCGAGTATAGGTATCCGGAAGGTACTCACCGTCCAGAATATGAGACTCAGATTGCTTTCGGGACGATGTGCCTTGTGGCTGATACGGAAGCCATTGCTATGGCGAACCATATCTGCAATGACTATGGTCTGGATACTATCTCGGCAGGCACGGTAATTGCCTTTGCTATGGAGTGCTACGAACATGGAATAATAAACAAGGAGGATACTAGTGGAATCGAGTTGAAATGGGGCAACGCGAAAGCCATGGTGGCGATGACCGAGAAGATGGCGAAGAGGGAAGGTCTGGGGAATATCCTGGCCGATGGCGTAAAAGTAGCTGCAGAAAAAATTGGGAAGGGAACCGAGAAGTATGCGGTGCATATTGGCGGGCAAGAACTCGGTTTGCATGACCCGAAGATGATGGCGGCTGTTCGCCCGGAGATGTCCGGTTTTGGTCTTTCCCGCTATCAGCTGGAAGCTACTCCAGGGCGTCACACGCAGGGTTCCGGGCCATCAAGCTTTCTTGGCCATGTGGTTAATGCCAGTGGCATTTGCATTGTGTCTCAGATTGAAATACCCGACTCCGGTCCTTTGATAACCGGTTTTATAAATGCCGTTACCGGCTGGGGGCTTTCTGTGGAAGACCTGAACAAGATAGGCGAGAGGATTCTCGTCATGAGGCATGCCTTCAATCTCCGTGAAGGTCTGAACCCTCTGAAATGGAATGTACATCCCAGAATAGATGGAACCGAGCCGCATAAGGCTGGCCCGCTCGCTGGTGTTAAATGTGATGGTAAGGCGGCGAACTATTGGAACTTGGGAGCTATGGACTGGGAGGCAGGATCGACCAAGCCGAGCAGGAAGAGGTTGCTGGAACTGGGGCTTAAAGATGTGGCTGATGACCTGTGGCCTCCACCTAATCCCGGAGGGCCTGCCGGTGGCCGCAGATAACGTTCTCATAGCTGGTGGCACGGTTTTGTTTCTTGATTTCTCTTAAGAGAAAAGAAGTGGTTACTACGCCATGATTACGTGTGTTGTGGAGATGACCGGCTTAGCACGAAATGTAAGCGAAATACAGAAGGTGGAGATCGAACTTGAGGATAGACCAGGCTTACGGGATGTGGTTGCCGGGCTCAGGCGTGCCGTCCCTTCGCTGGTGGGGGATGTCATTTATCCCAACGAGAATAAACTAACGGGATTTTATGCATTTAACATCAACGGGTGCTTTTATGGTGATTGTGAAGAACTTAAGTTAAAAAATTGAACACCGACGATTTAATAAGCTATTTACTTGAAACTGTGATTAATGAGATAAACTGCAATAAAAAGATCCCTGCTCGGGAGAAAAGGAGCATGATTGTAGCGGAGTGCTCTGGATAGTGTCGCGAAGGAAATTCAAATCTCGAGGAATACAATTTATAATTACATCAGAGAAGCTAGAGTTGATGTAGGCACAGAAAAATAAAAAAGAAAATCTACTAACCGATATATTTTTTATACGGAGGAACTAACTTGATGAGACGAGAGTCGGTTAAGCCCGAGCCTTACAAAATTAAGGTGGTGGAATCTATTAGACTTCCGAGCCGTGAGGAAAGAGAGCAGAAAATTAGAGAAGCATATTTCAATATGCATTATCTAAAAGCAGAAGATGTGTTTATTGATTTTGAGACCGATAGTGGCACCTCGGCTATGAGCGATAGGCAATGGAGTGCTCTCATGATGGGCGATGAAAGCTATGCCGGGGCTAGAAGCTTTTACCGTTTGAAGGAAGCCATTCAGGACCTGCTGGATTTTAAATATGTCGTGCCCACCCATCAGGGGCGACCGGCGGAAAATACCCTCTTTCCCACGCTGATAAAGAAGGGAGACATCATACCTTTTAACATGGCTTTCGATACGGAAATAGTGAGCGTTCCCCGTTACGGCGGCAAAATCGTTGACTGCGTTGCAGATATTGCCTATGACCCGAAAGCTGACCTCCCTTTTAAGGGAGATATCGATATCGAAAAGCTTGAAGCTTTGATTAAAGAGGTTGGTACTGAGAGAATACCTTTTATTATGCTGACCATAAGCAATAATCCCGGTGGCGGTCAACCAGTTTCGATGGCAAATATAAAAGCGGTTAGGAAAGTCGCTGATAAATACCAATTACGACTCCTTTACGATGCTGCGCGTTCGGCCGAAAATGCTTATTTTATACAACAAAGGGAGAAAGGCTATCAAAATAAAAGCGTTGCTGATATATACAGGGAGCAATTTTCCTATGCAGATGGTTGTGTCTTCAGCTGCAAGAAAGATCCGCTGGCTAACATAGGAGGATTTATCGGGCTGAATGACGAAGAACTCTACTGGAAGACCCTTCCTTTGCTGGTCCAATCGGAGGGTTTCATTACCTATGGTGGCATGTCCGGAAGAGACATGGACGCTCTGGCGCAAGGTTTACGTGAGATGGTCGAGGACGATTACATAGCATCGCGTGTGCAGCAAACACAATATTTAGGGAAAATGCTTGATGAGGCGGGAATAGAGATTATGAAACCTGTGGGGGGAAGCGCGGTCTATATAGATGCGGCTGCTTTCTTGCCTCATCTACCCAGAAGCCAGTTTCCCGCTAATGCCTTATCTTCAGCGTTATATGTGGAGGGAGGCGTAAGAAGCCTTGGTTTCGGTGCTCTCGTCTTTTCGGGCAAAGATGAAACGACAGGTCAGGAAATTTACCCCAAGCTAGAATTATGCCGTCTGGCTATCCCGAGGCGAGTTTATACCAACCTTCATTTGGAATACGTCGCAGAGGCACTTGCCAGGGTGTATGAAAACAGAAATAAGGTGAGAGGGCATAAGATTGTTTATTTACCACCAGGAATACCAGAAAATATGAGGCATTTTCTCGGTCGTTTTGAGGAAGTGTAAAAATCCAAAGGTTGTAGGTAAAGGGAGGTAATGATGCGAGAAACTCCAAAAAGTATAAAAACCGATGCCTTACAAGCTCCCTATTCACCTGCAATTAAAGCCGGAAACTATGTTTTTGTTTCGGGCCAAACAGGATTTGTTGAACCGAAGTCAGGCAAAAACCTGGAAGGTATCGAAGCTCAGACCATACAGTGTCTGGATAACATGGAAAACGTTTTAAAAAGCTCTGGAGCCTCATTAAGCGACGTGGTAAAAGTAACGATATTTTTAAGAAACGAGCAGGATTTTTCAAAGGTAAATGAAATATATGTTAAGTACTTTACAAATAACAAACCTGCTCGCTCGACGGTAATAACCGGTCTAGTGAATCCGAAAATGCTTGTTGAGATAGAGTGTATCGCTTGTTTTTCACGCTGATAATGACACAGATGAAATCTTGATACAGAAATCCCGCAAGGCCTCATCTGATCAAAACAGAGAATCACAGAGATATAAAACCATTTTCATCGTGCTTGTGTATTGCTGTACGCCATGATAAACTAATTAGTATTTCGAATGTCCAACTTGTCTGGGTGAGGGGGTCCCTTATGGGCATTTCACAAGATGTCTACAGTTTCGTGCGTCCGACCATCAAGTCGTTGACGGGCGCCTCATATAACAAATCTCCGGATCTATTGAGCGGAAAGATACCGGCGGAACAAATCATTAAATTAAACGGTAATGAGAATCCGTACGGTTGCTCTCCCAGGGTTAATCAGATGCTGGCGGAGTATCAGAAATTCCATATTTATCCCGATTTTACCCAACAGGAAATGAGGAAAACGCTGGCAGAGTATGTTGGCACAACTTCGGAAAATATCGTCGTAACTGCCGGTGGTGACCAGTTGCTTGATGTCATAATAAGACTTTTTGTTGATGCCGGTGACGAGGTAATTACCTGTATACCTACTTATGATGTATACCGCTTGAACTCACAGATAATGGGAGCAAAAGTAGTGGAAGTGCCCAGGGACGAAAACTACAACGTTGATATTAACGCAGTTCTAAAGTCAGTAACAAAAAAAACCAAGTTGATTTTCCTCTGTAATCCCAACAATCCTACCGGCAATACCGTCCCTGAGGAAGGGATAATTAAAGTGATAAATACCGGTGTTCCGGTGGTAGTGGACGAAGCTTATTACGAATTCTCCAGACTGACCATGCTACCCTGGGTTAAAAAATATTCCAATCTTATATTAATACGCACATTTAGCAAATGGGCAGCCATGGCTGGATTCAGACTGGGATATGGCATCATGGATACCGCATTAGTTAATTATTTGTATACTATTAAACCCCCATTCGCCGTAGGTGGTCCTTCGCTTGTTGCTTTTCGAGCGTCTATGGAAGACAAAGGGTATCTGCTCAGTGTAGTGAAGAAAATTGTTGATGAAAGAGAGAGGGTTTACCGCGAGCTCAACCTGATAAAAAATGTTAAACCCTATCCTTCCAAAGGTAATTTTATTTACCTTGCCGTCTTGAAAGGCGAAGCTTTCCGGATTAACCAGGAAATGGAAGACAGAGGAATACTAATACGGCATTATAATAACCCATATCTTAAGAATGGCTTGAGAATCACCATAGGCAAGCCGGAACAAAACGATAGGGTGCTATCTAACCTCAAAGAACTTCTCGGTAACTGACAGGAAGCCATATTTACTCTGGTCTGTTTGAGGTGGTCCCTAAAAAACAGACAGGTTACGAAGAGCTGTCTCCATGATACAACGTACACGCCTTATACTATTATGGTAATGGGCTTTTTCTTTTCCCGATCTTCACCTGTCTACGGGGAATACCAAGATAATAACCAGTCATGCGACCTGCACCCGGTGTCCTGTCGCTTTATAGAGTAGAATTTAGGGATGTGCGAAACACAATTCAAATTTGATATACGAGTCAAGGCCAAACAAAAAAGAAGCTGCCCACTTCTATGTATCTGTAATGCCCACCTGGCGTGATAGTGAATACCAATTACATATGTATTAGATATCCATGTTGTAAAGTAAAATCCTAAAAACTATAATATGGCTGTGTTCTGTAACTGAACAGGATACTAGACGTTCGGTACAATTCGGAGGTTTGTCTACAATAACTCTATAAGGAGAGTTTGGTATGCCTAAATTGGATGTTACACCATCGAAACATATATTTGATGCTTTGATTCAGGATATTGACACAAACCGAGCCATTTCGGATCTTATAGATAATGCTATTGATAACTGGAAAATGCAAGATCAACCAGGGGAACTACGAATAGATATTTCCATCAATGAGGAAATAATAGAAATCAAAGATTATTCTGGAGGGATAGATCTTGAATCTCTTCCCCTTTTATTGATGCCTGGCGGAACAAGAGGTGGAGGATCCGGAATCAGAGGAATATGGGGTGTGGGTTCAAAGAGAGCCATATTTTCTCTTGGTGAGCAAACAATCATAAAAACAAGAAAACGTGGTGGAACAGGATTAATTCTGAAAGTAGATGAAGGATGGTTTTCTAAAGATCGAGGCGAAGATAGATGGGAGATAGAATATGGGAAGGATAATTCTCTCGAGGAAGGCGTTACAACAATAACTATTAGCGCAATCAAAGTACTTACTGACCCATACACTGTGGTTGCGATTAAGAAGTATATAGCCAAAACGTATCGGGATGAACTGATGGACGGAACACTTGCTATATTCTTTAGCGGAGAAAAAGTTAAGATTATGCCCGATATACCTTGGGCGAAATCCGAATTTACGCCACCTTCAAGATATATCACTGATATTCCAGTTAATGGAAGAAAACTGCACTTTGAAATTACTGCTGGAGTCATGATACAACCAGGTGAAGACTATGCGTATGGAATTGATTTCGTCGGAAATAAAAGAGTCATACTACAGAACAATCTTGACGGGCGGATGGGTTTTGATAAAGACAGACTTGGTTTCCCTCATCCTACCATAAATAGGTTTAAGGCCGTAGTGCGAGTTAGCGGAGATAGTAGAGACATTCCGTGGAACTCGGCTAAGAGTGACGTCAACACAAATCATGCTATGTATGTTGGTATAGTTGACCTGATTGTTCAAGTCAGTAGGCAGTATGTTTCGTTCTTGCGGAAGAATTATGAAATGACGTCTAGGTTATTTAAGGAAAGAGCTGAGGAATCAAACATTGAAGACATTACATTCGAATATGGGAAACAATTTCAAAAAGTTGTAAGGGATTATCAAGAAGAGAAAAAAGAGAAAAGAATAAGTTTTACAGTTCCAGAAGGAGAATACAACGAGTTAGTTGAGTATTTCGGACTTGAAAGAAGTCCAAGAAAGCAGGTAGGCTTATTCATTTTTGAAAGGACACTAAAGGAGATAAGGGGTCTTGTCTAAAATTGATGTGGACTATTCTGGCAAACCTAATAAGAGTCTGGTCCGTTCAAGGATCTTCCACCTTATAGAAGAGAAGCTAAAGCCGGAACATAAACGTTCGGAGGAGTTGTCGTTTATTACTTTTTCTGGGTATAGATTCGTTGATTCTATCGAATATTATAGTCGTTTTAATATTAGAAACATCTATTCCATAGAGAATAATCAGAAGCGATACAACAGAGCAGTATTCAACAGACCCTATGAGTTTATTCAGATAACACCAGGTGAGGTCAAAGATTTTATTGACGAAAAATACGAAGATGTTATACAAACTAAAAAGGTGATGTACCTTGACTATGAGTCCACGTTGCGTGACAACATAATTGCTGACCTTAAGGCTCTTTTTTCCTCTGGATTTTTTAATAAGGATGCATTGTTATTTATTACATTTAACCGCAGTTTTGAGAGGAATTCGTTGACTCAGAGAGTACGAGAGATTATTCCCGAAGAAATTAGGTCTAGAGAAGCATATGAGACTTGGGTTGCTTCAAGTTTCTCCGATATTGTACTTCATGAAGTTCGCAGGAAATACAATCAAAATAAGGCACTAAAAGAGATTCTAAAAGTATTTTATCAAGACACATCTGAATCTCCCATGGTCGTTGTTGGATATTTTATCAGGGATCGCAGGACAGGAGAGCATCTATTTACCCAGGTAGAAAGGGAAATATTTAACTTACCTATACTAAATTTTTTGGAAGCAAATTATATCCTAAATCATTTAGGGAAGCCATCTATCGAGACAGCAGACCACCTCGGCCTTCGTGAACAGGATGTTGAAAATTATAAGAACTACACATAGGGACAGCTTTGAATATTGTTAATAAATACTTCTGTTTAGACGCAAGAGATTTGCAGAAAATTGTTGATACAAATTCTGTTCAAACTACAATTACTTCACCACCCTATTTTGATGTCAAGAATTATGGGCAGCATTTTTCTCAAATTGGTAGTAATCAAAAATATTCGGATTATCTTTCAAGCATAAAGGTTATCTTTAAGAAGTGTTTTGAGGCCACTACTAATAGTGGAACATTATGGGTAGTTGTAAATACTTATAAAAGAGCGAAGCGATTAAAACTGTTACCATTTGATATTGTGAATGCTTTGGAAGAAATCGGATGGATACCACAAGATGTAATCATATGGGATAAAGTTAAAAATTTGCCTTATTCAAGTAGGGGGCAATTCAGGAACAATTTTGAATATATAATTCTATTTTCAAAAACACATGAATTCAAATATTATATAGATAGGATCAGAGAAACTGATACACTTACAAAATGGTGGTTAAAATATCCAGAGAGGTATAACCCGAAAGGGAAAGTACCCGAGAATATTTGGAGAATACCAATTCCGAGTCAAGGCTCTTGGGGAAATGGAGCTATTCGACACTTATGTCCATTCCCTCCAGAGTTGATAGAAAGAATACTTCTGCTGTCTACGGATGAGGAGGACCTCGTTTTAGATCCATTTGCTGGATCTGGAGTTGTATTAGCGCAAGCAAAATGCATGAAGAGAAATTTTATTGGCTGCGATATATATCAAGATTATATAGACAGATTTTACTCGAAAGTCCTTCCCGAAATAGAACATAAATGCGAGCAAAGAGAAGAGCTTAAAAATGTTAAAATCACTATGCAGTATGATTTGCAAAAGTACGTTTATGCACTACGCAAACTAAAATTCGGTAAAGTCATTCTTCAAAAATTAGTTGGTGAATTTAGTAGAAATGATTGGGAACTAATAATTCTCGATTCTGAAGATAATAACCTTGCCACGTTTGTGTTAATATTGGTCGTCAGGCAGGATGTCAATATAGATGAAGTAGAGAAAAAGATATCAAAACATATCACTGTAAAACCTCTGTCAAAATTTGGCCTTTCTCCAACTTTGATGATGGTTAACCGAGAAAAAATACATGAGTACATTAAATACGATGAATACTCTCTCTATTTGAACGGTATATTCTATGAAAAGGCAGAAAATGTTTCCGTCTTTGATGTTCTTAACTCTGAGAACTACGAATTCCCACCCATCATAAGTGATATAAGTATTTCACGAAAGTTTATTGAAAACTCTTCATTATCCTATCCTAGCTATTAGTCTCTTTTTCTTGCTTTACAATTATTGTGTAGAAGTCATACGTTATACATCGAAGATTCACGAAAGTTATTACAAAAAAATAGTAGCGTGGTAGGACGTAAACTTGATTATCCTAAACTTGTGAGATTTTTCTTACTTGCATTACCCAAACACTTAACAAGCAATTCAGTGTTATTTTATCGATACCCCTCAGTCTATGATTAACCAACTTACCACCGCCGTCTTTTTTTAACCTTGAGAATATCCGTTCTACCGAAGTTCGCATATTGTAGAGCTTCTGCCATCTCTTGGTATGTCTAGGCACTTGAATGAACCTTCGGTAATCAGCTGCTGGTTTGCTGGGTTCTGGCCTCCGCAGCGATATTTCAGTCGCTTTTGCTTTTTATCATATCCCCAGAAGACCATAGGAACCCCCCAAGCACAATGAGGTGTTCCATATTCATCAGCTATATCCTCAAATCTATCTTGTTTATCTTTCCGTCCTCTCAAATTAAGGTCGATTATGGGGATGGCTTTGAAATCTTCGACGATAACTCTATAGTTCTCGCCGGCGTCATATCCTTTATCACCTAAGACAAAGTCAAACGATAAGGTTTTAATCTGGGATTTATTTTTTTCTAGCAACGGTATCATCATGGGAGAATCATTTATGTTGGCCGGAGTAACTATTGGTAGTAATGGAATCTCTTGCTTGCCCACTATGGTACTTGCAAGATGCATCTTATAACCTAGCCATCTATATTCGTCCCCATGACTGTTTTTCTTGATTCCCCATCTAGCATCTGGATCAGATGATGGTTTTTTATAGCGATTTGAATATGTAGGAACATCAGTACTATCTACGACTATGGTCTTACCAAGTCCGGTTAATCGTTCTTTGATCTGTTCTATGGTTTTCGCCATACATTTTTCTATGAGTTCGGTGTGTGCTAATAGCTTCTTAATAAAACGATAGTAAGCGAATCTACTTGGGATTTCCCTGTTCGAATGTATGCCACATTGTATTGCCAAGAATGGCTCCTGTAGTCTCCGCCTAAGACCTTCGATTGTAGGTATATCTAGCACATAGCTGGCAATTATGGTTCGCCACATAATACTAATAGAATTGCCAGGTCTTCCAGTCCACCTTGTCTTTTCTAATACTTCTAGAAGTTCTACATCGTGAAGGATCTCGAAGACTGCCTTCAGTTCTTTTGTGAAAGCAGCATTTTCGAATCCTTCAAAAATCCGCCTAACTTCATTCCAAAGATCACTATCTTGACTTTTAGACTTTTTAGTGCTAATATCAAATAAAGTTGGGGGTTTCGTCACAGTTGTCTCCTAACCTAGCTCCCGGGGGTCTTGCCGGACTGCCGGGAGCGCTTTTATTAACTAATTCATATTTCTCCTTTTAGTTTGAACAATCTACGCTACCTTTATGATTATTTTACTTTGTATTCTCCGTATTTCACTTTTTGAATGTAGTCGCCGGATTTGGCCATAGCAACCAGTGCTGCTGAAATCCTCTTATAGGCGTTGGCTCCATGAATCACGATGCCTTTTTCTATTATCTTATTGTATATATCCGTTAAGGTGAAAATTCCATTCAATTCACCTACCACGTTGCGAATAGCATCCTTCGGATTCATCAAATATGGAGTTTCATCACCTGTTATAGTAGTTCCAACTAGGGTCTTGTCTAAACCAGCAGAGATTTTATCTTCTGAAAGAAGACTAAGTGCAGCTTTGATTTCTGATTCTATTTTGGCCTTCTGTTGTTCCAATCTATTTAGTGCCATCTTATGGAAATCAATCCGATCTAGTATCTGCTTTAAGACATCCTGAATATACATATTATCTGCCATGCTGATCTCCTCAAAGATCTTATATTATTAGTATATAATTGTATAAGATCTTTGTCAAGATGTATTTCATTATTTGGGGATCTTATTATGATCATTAGTGTATAATGAGTTAAAAAAATGGAGATTATTGATCTCAAGTTAGTGAAGCAAAAGAATTAATGATTCGATCGTTCTACAATGTATTTAGCTTGGGGTGAAATATAAACTACAATTTCTTGTAAAAGGGATAACTAAGACTTAAGAGGAGTTTCGCACATCCCTAGAATTGAATACATCTTGACATCATCCCTGAAATATGTTATACAATAAATGCCTTTTTTGGGGATGAGGTTACTATTGCAATTATCGGAAAATATATTAAATGTTTATCATAAATAATGTAATTTCCAAGTATATGATGTTCATATTGGCAGGTATTTAATAATATGAGAGAAGAAGGAGATAGAAGGAGGGCTATTAACAGCAAGAATAAGCTATATTAGAGAAACAGAATAGTGAGCAATGACCCTTAAAGCGTCGCTTGATTTTGAATCCTGATTGTCCGCTGACTGCATATAATCGATTATATGATGCCATCAAAATACTATTTCATTATTTGAGACTTATTCCTAAAAGGAGTAAAAGGTATATAGTTCGAGATTTTTCATTAGCATCGCCAAGTTTAAAGCGATAAAGTAAGGTACATGGATGTTACCTTTTTAGGAAGAGGACCGGTTTGTTGACTAAACATATTTAATGTTGGGATGACAAGCATAAAGGAGGTTAATGCCAATGAACTGATGTTGGCTAATAGAAACTGTTAATTTGTTGCATATTATGATTAAGGCATTTATTTTACTCTCAAATAATAAGTGATATAATTAAATAATCATTAAAGGACCCCTTGAAATAGTGTAATAACGGAAAATAATAACCCAATCATAAAAGTTGCACTCCGTAAAATAGTAAAAGGAGGATAAAGGAAAATGAAGAATCTATTGTCAGTTCTATTCGTAATTATTTTGGTGTTTGGGGTGGTCTTTAGTGGCTGTGGTACTTCGGCAACGACTACCGTCACAGCCCCGGCCGTTACAACCACAGCCCCGGCCGTTACAACCACAGCCCCGGCCGTTACAACCACAGCCCCGGCCGTTACAACCACCGTTGTCCCTCCGCCGGACAGGTATGGTGGTACTCTCCAAAT
>CAYRFN010000115.1:0-11819 GCA_964423495.1 uncultured Desulfobacteraceae bacterium | reverse complement strand
TACTTTACGCTGAAAATTTACCAGGCTTTCTTCAACTAATTCGGAGAAGAACCTCAAAAAATAAAATCCCAAACTAAAGGAGGTAAAATGGAAAAAGAAGGAGAATTTATTTTAACAGGCATTGATTTACCTACTGGCGATACAGTCCCTACAACCACAAAGGGGACTGTAGTTGTGACTGATATCTCAATGTCTTTTAAATCAATGGTTATTTTTATGGTTAAATGGGTTATAGCTGCTATCCCTGCTTTTATTATTTTAATTCTTATTGCTTCAATATTTGTTAGTATTGCCGGTGGCTTTTTAAAAGGAATTTTACATTAAAAATTAATACTGTAAATTACCATAAAACCCGCCGAAAATTTCTGAAACCATCTGCAAAAAACCGCCCAAATCCGCCTAAATTTCTGAAATTAAAAATCCTTGATTTATTGCCTTATTTTTTCACCTTTTTCTAATGATTTTCGCACGTTATTTACTATCACCCCTAATAATATCAATATCTTGAACCATATACTCCTTCACAGCGGTTTTTGGGGAAAAATTGGTAGCAAAATGGTAGCAGAAATGAAAAAGGGCTTACAGGTGAATCCCGTTACCCTTTTATTTTATTGGTGGGCGGTGGGGGATTTGAACCCCCGACTTCCACCGTGTGAAGATGGCACTCTCCCGCTGAGTTAACCGCCCGGGTTAGGTTGGTTATATGTTGGATTGTTTGGTATTTAAAGTTACGTATATAATATAGCATAGGGCATGTAAACAAAAAATTCAAACCATTCCCACCAATTTTTTCATGGATTCTACCTCAATTGTTTCAAGGTGACGGTATTTACCAACCTTTAGATCGCCTAACTGCAGCTTTCCGAAACCAATACGAATTATATGAACCACTCTGTATCCAACCGCATCTAACATACGCCTCACCTGTCTGTATTTCCCTTGAGCAATGGTCATTCTAAGTGCGCTCTGCATTTTATTACGAGTAATAACAGTAATTTTAGATCTAACGCTGAACCCATCTTCAAGCCGCACACCTTTCATCAATCTGCCTATGGCTGCTTCAGTAATTTCACCGGCTACAGTTACATTATATGTGCGGGGGATATGGTATTTAGGATGAGTCAGACGGTGAGCCCATTCACCATCATTTGTAAGTGGCAACAGTCCAAGTGTATCAAAATCAAGACGTCCTACAGGGTAAACCCTTTGGGGGATGTCTTTCAAAAGATCTGCCACAATAGGTCTCCCTTCAGGATCGTTAAGGGAGCATATATATCCAAAGGGCTTATTGAGCATCAGATATAGCCTTTCCGATGGCGGTGATATTTCTTTTCCGTTGACTTCTATAAGGTCAGAACCCCAAACTGCCTGGGTTCCGAGTTGTGTGATTAAGCGACCATTGACTGTAACGCGTCCCGATCTTATTAACTCATCTGCTTTGCGCCTTGAAGTCAGGCCGGCTAAGGATAGTATTTGGTTAAGTCTCTCTTTTTTCCTCTGGGACATTTTCTTCCTCCGGTCCTCCTGCCGGTTGTCCCTCTAATATTAATTCTCTGATTTCTTTCAATTTTGGCAGTGATTCCAGATCCTTAAGATCAAATACTTCAAGAAATTTCTTGGCTGTTCCATAGATAAGGGGTCTGCCAGGAATTTTTTTTCTACCCATGATTCTGATCAAATCCTTTTCCAAGAGCGTTTTCAAGATTCCCCCGACATCCACTCCTCTCAATCTTTCTATTTCATGTCGGAGAATCGGCTGCTTGTAGGCAATTATAGCTAATGTCTCAAAAGCCGCACGTGACAATCGAGTCGGTGAGGTCTTTAACATGCGTAAGATATATTGGGCGTACTCAGACTTTGTCCTAAGCTGATAACCTTGTGCCACTTCTTTGAGAACAAAACTCTTTCCCATGGTATCGTATTCGGACTGGAGTTCCTCAAGAACGTTTTTGATGTTTGATAATGTTTCATCTGGCAGCCAGGAATGTATTTCACGGATATTTAATGGTCTGTCCGATGCAAAAAGAAGGGCCTCTATAATAGATTTAAGCTTTTTTGTCATTAACTTCCTCGTACCCATTTCCCCCATTTTTATCAAAAGAGGGTGTCAGTTGTATATCCATATCGAGTGCAGGTTGAAATACCTTTATTAGACCAAGATGAACCAGTTCCAAAAGGGCCAAAAATGTGACAATAAACTCTGAAACAGTTTTGTTTTCAGTGAAAATTTCTTGGAAAAAAATAGTTCCTCTCTGTTTAAGGTTGTCTATGATAAGCTCCATTTTTTCTTTAATAGACCATTTTGCCATTTGGATGCGCAATTGAACACCGGGCAACTTCTGATCCACAATTCGCTTGAACGCATCCATTAACTGAAAGAGATTGACATCTAATAGGGGGCCGACATCTCTTATTTGGTCTTGAAAATCAGGCGGAATGTGACGGGTAAAGACATCTCTGTCAAGAATTTCCCTATCCGATAGCTCTGCTGCCATCTCTTTAAGGCGCATGTATTCAATGAGTGGACGCGTTATCTCCAAACGGGGATCATCCTCTTCGTCTTCTTTTGACTCGGGAAGCAACATTCTTGATTTTATGTGAATAAGTGTGGAGGCCATTAAAAAGAAATCACCTGCTAAATTTATATTAAGCGCTTTCATGATATCCAGGTATTCCAGATATTGAACTGTAATAACAGCAATAGGGATATCAAAGATATCAACCTCATTTTTGTGGATAAGATGAATCAATAGATCCAAGGGGCCTTCGAATATTTCAAGTTTAACCTCGTAATCCATGCTTTAAATTTTCACGGCCTCCTTTACCTCTCCCAAGGTTTCCCGGGCTATGGCCCTGGCCCGCTTATTTCCCTCTGCCATGATCTCTTTGACCTTTTGTATATCAGATTCCAGTTCCTTTCTTCTGGCCTTTATTGGTTCAAGGCCCTTTTTTAGACTGGTGGCCATTATCTTCTTGCACTCTACACAGCCAATATCGGCAGATCGACATTCTTTGTTGATTTTTTCGACTATTTCTGAGTCAGTATAAATTTCATGAAAGGAAAAGACATTACAGATATCTGGATTGCCGGGATCATTTTTCCTTGCCCGTTGCGGATCGGTTATCATCTGCCCCACTCTAACGTCAATCTCTTCATTTGTATCTGTAAGGTAGATGGCATTTTCGTAACTTTTACTCATTTTACGCCTATCAATGCCTAATAGCTTTGCAGTGGGTGTGAGGAGGACATCTGGAATAGGAAATACATCGCCATATAGATGGTTGAAACGACGGGCTATTTCTCGAGTCAGCTCCACATGAGGGGCCTGGTCTTCGCCAACTGGAACTCCATTAGCCTTATACATCAGTATATCTGCTGCTTGAAGGACAGGGTAGCCCAAGAACCCATAGGTATTCACATCCTTCTGGGTAAGTTCACGGAGCTGTTCTTTGTAAGTTGGGTTTCTTTCCAACCAGGATAGAGGAGTGATCATAGAAAAGATCAAGTGAAGCTCTGCATGTTCTTTGATCTGGGATTGAATAAAAAAAGTTGAAACTTCTGGATCAAGTCCGACAGAAATCCAGTCGATTATTATGTCATAAGTAGTTTCTCGAATGATCTCTGGATGCCCGTATTCACTGGTAAGAGCATGATAGTCTGCAATGAAATAGAAGCATTTGTAGTCCTCTTGGAGCTTTTTCCAATTCAGAAGAGCACCATGTAAATGACCGAGATGTAATTTTCCAGTCGGCCTCATTCCGCTTAAGATTTTCTTCTTGTCCATACGTTGCAACCCCTCTTTGAATTGGTGATTATCGATTATGAGTTTTTATAGTTATTTTCATTTATCTTATTATTCAATAGCCTGGAGCCGATCGCCAAAGGTTTCCTTGACAAACCTTATTTCATCTTCTTTTGTCTTTATCAATTCATTCAGCCGGGCTTCAAGAAGGTGATCAAAGACCTCCTTGAAAATTGGACCAGGTTGCAGGCCCATGAGCGCTAAATCTTTGCCCCTTAGTTTAATCTTCGTCCCTTTTAACTTTGAAAAATAAGCAGAGATGAGTCGCCTGATTTTTTCGCTATTGGCTTTAGCCATTATGAAAAGTAACGATTCTGTATCATAAGGGTTAAGCAATGTATAGAGGTGATAATTGTCTTGGTCAAATTTGTAAAGGCTATCTAAAAGCCCATTCAGGTTTTTTCTCTGTGATACCATCCTCCGACTGTCAGAATCCACCATTGCCATCTTTTCGACCAGGGCTCTTAAGGCCGGCACATCAAGAGATGAAGTTAGACCGTGCCAATAAATCTTCCAGGGCTCAAAAGGTTCTTCCAGGTAAAGCAAGTTATACCAGGAGATGACTTTTTCAATATCTTCCAGAAGGAGGCTCACGCCCTCGCTAAGTTTAATCTCTGGGGAGATGAACTGGAGCAGATCAAATTCATTCATTCTTTTAATGGCACTGATGGGATCTTGTTCCTTTAGGATAAGCTTCAATTCCAGAAAAAGTCTACGGCTGGCAACGTCTTTAAAACAATTAATTTTTACCGCGTTTCTAATCAATGCAAGTGTAAGCTTTCCTATTTTGAATCCAAATCGCTGTTCAAACCTGATGGCGCGGAAAACACGTGTGGGATCTTCGACAAAGCTTAGGTTATGCAAGACACGAAGCACCTTTTCCTTTATGTCTTTTTGTGCACCGAAATAATCGATTAGGGTTCCATAATCTCTTTTATTGAGTTTGACGGCAAGGGTGTTTATAGCAAAATCACGGCGGTAAAGATCCAATTTCAAGGAACTTGTCTCAACAACCGGAAGTGCGCCTGGTGACTCATAATACTCCATACGAGCCGTGGCAACATCCACTTTAAAGCCATCAGGGAAGATGAGCACTGCGGTTCCGAATTTTCGGTGACTCCTAACCCTTGAACCATAGTATTCAGCGAATTCTTGGGCAAACTTAATGCCGTCTCCTTCTATGACAATATCAACATCCAGGTTTTCACGTTTTAAGAATATATCTCTTACAAGGCCTCCCACAAGGTAAGCGTTATACCCTAACATGTCAGCAACATGGCCGAAGTCCTTTAAGAGTTTAATAATGTTTTTCGGCAACCGTTCCTTAAACATGACGGCCATGTTTTTCCTTCTCATAAAATGAGAAGCATTTTTGGAATCATAGATGAATTCAGGAATCATGGGGTCACCAAGCAGGATATTGAGGAGATCTGTTCTGGTAATCACCCCCAATACCTTATTATTTTCCACAACAGGAAGGACCCTCAATTTATTTCTGATGATTAACTCCTGCACTTGTTTCAAGGTGGCATCCGGATGGATGGTAGAGTATTCAATATTCATGTATTCATTTAATTTGATTTCTGCAAGACCCAAAAATACAGCTTTTTCAACAACTTGTCTTGTAATATAGCCTTTTAAAACCCCCTTTTGGTCCATAACCAAGATGACATTGATATTGTGCCTTGTCATCATATTGGCAGCCGTTTTGATTTTCTTTTCTGGAAGGAGGTGAATCACTGGAGAAGACATCATATCTCTGGCCCTTTTTTTAGGGCTGATCCGGCTTCTCAAAAGCGCCTGCAATGATTTTTCTACTTGGATCAGAGGCTTGTTCTTGATGGTAGCTGATGCCGCCATAGGGTGGCCTCCTCCCCCTAAGGCAAGGGCTATTTCTGCCACATTCACTTCTTCTATACGGCTTCTGGCAACAAGGTGAATACGATCCTCCATCTGGGCCATGGCGAAAACAACATTTAAATTAGCCATTTCCATGAATTTTTGCACAAGAACAGCAAAATCTCCGACATATTCATCCCTAATTACCTTGGTGATAACTATTTCTACGCCGTTAATGATCTGGGTTATGGCAGATTTTGTTAGATCATTTAGGAGCCATAATTGCTCTGGGGTAAACTCTCTAGTAAGCATGTTTGCAATTATATTATGGTTTGCTCCTTGCTCGGTCAGCCATGCAGCCGCCTGATAGTCTTCAGTAGTAGTTGACGGATAGGTAAAAGATCCAGTGTCTTCATGAATTCCCAGACACATAATGGTGGCCTCATCAGGAGAGATGGAAACACCCTTTTTTCTGATAAGGCTTGTAAGCAAGGCAGTGGTTGAGCCGATCTTCTTGATGATCTCAACTTCTCCATGGATATCCTCCTCAGAATCTGGGTGGTGATCATAGATGTGGATCTCAACACCTTTTTTGTCCACAAGTTCAGCGAATTTCCCAATCCGGCTTTTTTGTCTGGTATCAACGAGGATCAACTTTTTAATCCTGGAAAAATCAATCTGCTTTGTTTTTGAAAAGTTGAAAAGATACGATGTGGAATGAAGAAAAAAGTTTCGGAGATTTTTTTCCTGAGATCCCGAAAATACAAGAGTAGCTTTAGGATATAGTTTGCTGGCAGCAATTAAGGATGCCAATGCGTCAAAGTCAGCATTGATATGAGTAGTTATGACCTCTTGATGGAATGTCTTTGAGTGTTTTTTATTATTTTTTAACACTTACGCTCTTTGTTACTAATGTACATCGTATCTCACTGCATTTAAATTTTGCAGAAAGTTAGATAACACAACAATTTAAGGAAATTCGATTTGCCTGTTGACTTTTAGTATTATATATTTCTTACGGCTGCTTCTGTGGAGATGATATATTCAGAGTCTCACCATCCTTTCAACTAAAGGATCTGAAAAAAATATTTCTCCATAATGTCTTCAAGATACTGCTTTCAAAGGGAAAGATCACAGAAGACTTAGTCAACACTTTTCTACCATGGCGGCATTCCAGGTTCAATGTTTTTTGTGGGCCAAGAATCTTGCCCAGAGAAAAGCAGGCCAAGACCTGATACCACAGAAATCCTCCCAGTTCGAATGGTTCAATGAACAATCCTTGATCATAAAATCGCGGGACTCTTAACTATTGACATACAAGCCTAAATCTTTTATAATATTTCCTCTAAAAAGCAACTTCTTATCCAACAATTCAATTCTTTTTCTTGAGTCGTGCGCTATTTCCCCTGTTAGGTTGGTAGACCTCGAATCTTAAACCTTCATTAAAAAGGAGGGTTGCTATGAGATGGCACATCCGACTAATAGGCACCTCGGTTTTGGTAATTGCCCTGCTGGGTGCTGGTAGTGGGGTAAGCGCAAAACAGACGGGACTTTCATTCTGGACCACAGAGATTGAGCCAAAGCGATTGGCTATCCAGAAGGATCTGGCAAACCACTTCAACCAGGCAACAGGCATCAAAGTTGAGGTTGTTCCTGTAGAGGAGAGCAAACTCCCTGCCCGGGTGGTAGCAGCAGCGGCGGCCAATGCCTTGCCGGACATGATTTTTGTTTCCTTGGACTATGTGATTACCTGGGTGGAGGAGGGAATCCTGGATCCCAAGGCCTCTACAGCTGTAATCAAAGGCTTGGGCGCAGACAGCTTTGCTTCAGGCCCCTTGAATTTGGCTGTTGTAGAGGGTGGCTGGGCAGCGATACCTGCTGATGGCTGGGGTCAGCTACTACTTTTCCGCAAAGATCTATTCGCCGGCAGTGCTGCCAACTTTTTACTTGAAACCCCCGATACCTGGGAGAAGATCTTAGCTGCTGCCCAGACCCTGCATAACCCACCTAAGGTCTGGGGAATAGCAGTAGGCACCGACCCTACAAACGTCTATATGCAGCAAGTTTTTGAACAGTTTGCACTTTCCAACGGTGCGCATCTGGTTAATCCAAGTACCAAAAAAGTGGATCTTAGCACTCCGGAGTTCATCCAGACGCTCAAATTCTATAAAAAGTTGGCGGGCTTTACACCGCCTGGGAATATCTATTGGCGCCAAACCCGAGAGGATTACTTTAGTGGTCGGCAGGCGATGATAATATGGTCACCTTTTATTTTAGATGAAATGGCTGGTCTTCGCGATTCGACCCCGATAACTGCCACGGATTTGGCAAAACCTTTGCACCAGATGACGGGTATCGTTACAGCCTTTAAAGGGCCATCGGGGTCAAAACCGGCACAATGGGGCCAGGTGAGCTATTTCGGGATAACTATCGGAGCCGATACAAATGTAAAGAAGTGGGCTCAGTTCCTGGTCGGAGATGGGTACATGGATTGGTTAAGCATGTCGCCTGAGGGAAAGTTCCCCCTTCGCCCTAAGTTCGTTGATGGCTGGAAACAGCTAAAGATTGGCGTAGACCGCAGAGCAAGGATTATCGATCTCTATCCAGATGAGGTCATAAACAGCATTATTGCTGGCGTGGACAATTTTGATCGCTGGGGTTTTACCTCTGGAAAAGGTGCGTGTGTAGGTCAGGTCTACGGGACTAAGGAGTTAATCAGGATCTTGCGCCGATATCTTGATGGAGAGATTTCAGCAGAGGCCGCGGCAAAGAAGATGACAGAGTCCATCCAGGCACTTGAGGGTTGCTCATAAGCCTTTTCAATCCCAGGTGGAAACGGCGATGAGGCAGTCAGTAAAAATTTTTAAGCAATCTACTATGGCTCGTGGCGAGCAGCGTCTTGCGTATCTCCTTCTGGGGCTACCATGCCTCATTGTCTCGGCACTTGTTTTATTCCCTGTCTTGTGGAATTTTTGGCTGGCATTTCACAGGGTGCGGTTGCTGGATCTGCGTCGTTTTCACTGGTGGGAGTTGGAGACGACCTTTGACAACTTCATCAAGATTTTTACCCACTATGATTTCTGGGTATCGCTTAAAGCTACCTTAATTTACACTGCTGGTGGAACGTTGCTTGCCCTCTTAATGGGTTTAGCCGCCGCAATGATGGTCCATAGCCGTTTCACGGGCAGGGGCTTTGTTCGAGGGGCCTTCTTGATTCCCTATATTGCACCTGTTGTGGCTGTGGCTTTTGCCTGGAGGTTCATTCTCGATCCGCGCGGGGTTCTAATGACAGGTCTGCTCAGTTCAGGTATTCTGGAGCAGCCGATTCATTTGCTGGGCCAGCGCCCCTGGGCCATGATTTCCCTCATCGCATTTGAAGGATGGCGCTATTTTCCCTTTGA
This sequence comes from uncultured Desulfobacteraceae bacterium, assembly GCA_964423495.1. Lineage (GTDB taxonomy): Bacteria > Desulfobacterota > DSM-4660 > Desulfatiglandales > Desulfatiglandaceae > CAYRFN01. Next base: position 2,776 of record CAYRFN010000115.1, on the reverse strand, counting down.
TTTTTTATTTATTCTTGCCCGTTTGCAGGCTATCCCCGAAGAGCTCTATGAGGCTGCCTCCTTGGATGGTGCCACCCCACTCCAAAAATTCTTCTTCATCACTCTCCCTCAGCTAAAATTGGTATTAGCCACACTTTTACTGCTTCGTTTTATGTGGACCTTTAATAAATTTGATGATGCCTTTTTGGTGACCCAGGGTACCGGAGGAACGAGGGTTTTAACAATCAAGGTCTACGATTTCTTGATCGGGGAGTTTAATGTGGGAAAGGGCGCTGCCATGGCACTGATACTGTTCTCCATATTAGGTGTGTTCTTATTAGTGTACTTTAAGTGGGTGATGCGTAAGGTAGAGGAAGAGTAAACGAATGAGCCGTGAACGCATTGAGATCGTAATTATTAGGTTGTTGTTCCATGGCGCTGGCCTCCTTTTTTTTATCTTTCTCGTTGCCTTTCCCTTCTACTGGATGATCGTGGCATCCTTGAAACCGCTGATCGTCCTGGCAAGGGACCCCCTTGATTTGTGGCTCAGCCCTGGAGAGCTTACTTTAGGGGCCTATAAACAGATCTGGCTCCAATTCCAGTTTGGTAGCTATTTTGCGAACAGCATGTATGTATCCGTGTTAACAGTTCTCCTGACACTAACCTTCTCGACTTTAGCCGCCTATACCATCGCAAGACTCCGATTCAGGGGCAGAGCATTCCTTTATCGGAGCATCCTTATCATATATATGTTTCCTGCTATAGTGATTGCTGTTCCTATGTATACCCTATACACAAAACTTGGGCTCAGAAATGACCTCCATGGCTTAATGTTGATCTATCTTGCCCAGACGCTGCCGGTGGCCATATACATGCTATACAGCTATTTCAAGACACTTCCACCAGATTTGGAAGAAGCTGGACTCATTGATGGCTGTTCTAGGTTGGGAGTAATCTGGCGAATCACTGTTCCTCTGAGTTTGCCGGCAATGGCTACTGTTGCCCTATATACTTTCATGATTGCCTGGAATGAATTTTTATTCGCTTTTTTGTTTCTTGACAGCCCTTCGAAGTTCACTCTATCACGGGGAATCATGCAAATCGCTGATAATATCAATGTCTCACAGCAATTGCTTATGGCATCAGCGGTTATCGCCACCGTGCCGATCATTATTCTCTTTTTGGTACTTGAACGATATTTAGTAAGAGGACTGACCACAGGTGGCATAAAAGCATAAATATCGTTGGAAAGTTCAAATCCCACTCGCATTGTATATTTTATAAGGAGGTTTGAGTGTCAGGAATTCGGCTTAAAGAAGTAACCAAAAGATTCGGAGATAACATAGCGGTCAACCGGATCAATCTTACGGTAAGGGACAAGGAGTTTCTTGTGCTGGTCGGGCCTTCGGGATGTGGGAAGACCACGACCCTTCGTATGATTGCGGGATTAGATGAGGTGACAGAAGGAGAGATTTTCATTGGAAGGCGAAAGATTAACAACGTTCCTCCAAAGGATCGGGACATTGCCATGGTTTTCCAGAACTATGCCCTCTATCCCCATATGAGTGTATACAAAAACATGGCCTTTGGCCTAAAGCTGCGTAAGCTTCCAAAAAAAGAAATCGATCTCCGCGTGAGGGAAGTAGCGGAAATGTTGGGAATCGGGGATCTTTTATGGAGAAAACCAAAGGAGCTGTCAGGAGGTCAACGGCAGCGGGTGGCCATGGGTCGGGCTATTGGGCGTAAGCCACAGGTCTTTCTTTTTGATGAGCCCTTAAGCAATCTTGATGCCAAATTGCGCGTTCAGATGCGATCAGAGTTAGCCAGACTCCACGAGAAGCTGGAGACAACCATTATCTATGTAACTCATGACCAGATTGAAGCCATGACCCTGGCTGACCGAATCGCAGTAATGGACAAAGGGATAATTATGCAGATTGGAAGTCCTATGGAAGTCTACAATAACCCTAATAACCTCTTTGTGGCAGGATTTATGGGAAGCCCAGCCATGAATTTCCTCGAGGGCCAAGTGGTTGTTGAGAATGAGACGCTTTTTGTCAAAGGTAGAGAGTTCAAATTTGCCATTCCTTACCCCCTTCAAGACCGATTTCTCAAGGCAAGGGATCGAAAAGTGGTCTTAGGAATCCGTCCAGAACACCTCTATGAGGAAAAAGTAAGAGGCCCTTTTCCTGGTGGTGAAAAACTTAAGGTCAGCATTGAGGTTGTTGAACCTATCGGCTCGGAAATGATACTTGTTGCATCATGCGGTTCGGTTCACCTTACAGCATGTGTAGACCCTCAGAGCAATGCAAAGCCTCACATGGAGATGGAGTTGCTCGTGGATATGAACCGGATGCAAATTTTTGATAAGGCAACGGAAGAGTCTTATGCCCCTCCCAGTCCGAATGTCTCTATGAACAATAACTGACTAAAACATCATGGGGCTCTTAAGAATTGCAGATTAGTGAAGCTCCCCGAACAAGTTCGTGATAATCTGACACTTTTCTTAAATATTAATAAAGAAGGCTAAAAATGTTGGCACTTAAGAGTTCCATGTGCCCTCAAGTGCCAAACCTTTTGAGTGATACCATGGTACGATCATAATATATTGGTAACGTTCAAAAGGCTTCGCATTTAGAAGGACATGGGACTCTCTTTTAAGAAAGTCGTCCCGCCTATAGCGTATAGCGGGATCGAACGCCCCCTATGCCTTAACCATGGATCAGGAACAGAAAGGCAGAACATAGGGCTCTCTTTTCAGAAAACGAAAAATTGGTTGCTGGTTATTTGAGTTAAG
>CAYRFN010000114.1:0-12253 GCA_964423495.1 uncultured Desulfobacteraceae bacterium | reverse complement strand
TTTCAATAAATTAAATCCTTTTTGTAGTTATAATTTTACTGCGAAACTTCAGTTAGTACTAATAAAAACATGCATAACCATGCAAAACAGCCGACGTCAAAAAACAGTATGGCTGATTAGCAGCGTTATAGGAGATAAATCCTATAGTATTTATTTAATGGTGAAGAAATGGAAAAAATTTATAATGGTAAAAAGCCGGCAAAATTAGGCACGAAAAAGAATCCCGCTGCTGTTCATGTAAAAACAAAAAAAAGATTGAAAGAAGTGGCATCAATATTTGAAAAAAATGGTTGGAAATATACAATTGTTGTTCGGCATGATGATTTTACGAAAATTATTTGGAACAATAGGAAAGCGTAAGGAGAAAAAAAATGACTATCACAGATATTGTTTTTAAAGAGGCATTAACGCTTAAACCCTCTGAAAAGGCACAACTAATCGATAAGCTCATTTCCAGTCTTGATAAGCCCGATAGGGAAATTGACGAATTATGGGCAAAAGAGGTTGAGGATAGGATTGATGCCTATGATCAAGAAAAAATCAAGGCAATATCTTTAGAAAAGGTTCTTCAGAAATACAGGTAGAGTAAAAATGAAGATAAATTTTCTAGAGATTGCCCAAATAGAGTTGGATGAAGCCATCGACTATTACAATTACGAGGTCCCTGGTCTTGGCGATGCGTTTCTGACCGAAGTATTAAATGCTCTGGATAGGATTGGCGAATTTCCTGAAGCATGGCACCTCTGTTCAAAACGAGCAAGGCGATGTCAAACTCGGCGTTTTCCATATGGAATTATTTACCAAATTCGGGAACAAGAAATCCTGGTTGTGGCAATCGCGAATCTTCATAGAAAACCTGACTATTGGAAGGATCGAATATAAATTTGCCGAACATGAGCTTGGAGATCAATATCTATTGAATTTAAACTTTAGGGTTATCTCCAAAAGAGTTGGTGATTTCCAAGGATTCAGGGGATCGAGGGGTCAAGGATTCCAGTGAAATGCTTAAGAATCACGAGGATCTGAAAGTTTGGCAAAAGTCGTACAGCCTTTGTTTGCATATTTATCGTTAAACCTTTTAAAAATTGATCGCAATATATCACTTAAGAATAAGTTTGTGTATTACTTAAAGTAGAAAGGAGGAACAAAAAAATGATTGAGAAAAATTCTGAACAAAAAGTACACGATTGTTGTAATTTGATGGCACAAAGCAACACTATTTCTTTTGAGCCCTCCTGATCCTTTCGGAAGAAAGGCTGCTGTTGGGCCACGAATAGATTGGGCTGCTGATGTGGAAATTGGTACAACTATGACAGAGCGCCACCCAGGCGTCTGATTAAATCCATCATGGGATAAGATGATTACTGGCCTCCGACCTTTCTGTTCTGCTCCGGAACGAGGAAGAAGATCTGCCCAGTAAAGATCTCCACGTTTCATAAAATGCCTTCTTTCTCAGAAAGCAAATATTCTATCGAAGCTGCCTCAATGTCCTGATCTAAGTCAGCGGAAGTCCCTGCATGTTGAGCAGCATAGTTTGAGATGGCTTTTTTAAGAACATCTTTCTCTCCTTGGTGTAACCAAATTTCAACAGCATGACGAACCATCGCTGTGGCGGGAATTTTGGAACGTTCCGATTCTAATCGCAGTTTGCTGTAAAGATCCTCAGGCAAAGGAACATGGAAATTATGCAATGTTACCCTTTTCATGGCTTATCTCCTGCCATTATTTTATGCCATAGATATATGACATTGTAAAGATAAAAAATTCCTTTTTCAAAAATGATATCTTTTGCTGGAGCTTATTCTTTGGCCTGAATATGATTAATGGCCTTTTCTATTCTTTGCAGCACCTTTTTTTTGCCCAAAACCTCCATCACCTCAAAGATACCTGGGCTCACTGTCTTGCCGGTAAGCGCAACCCTGAGCGGTTGGGCAACCTTTCCCAGTTTGATATTCTTTTCTTCAAGGAAGGTCTCAAAGATTTTTTCAAGGTCCGCTTGATTGAACCCGGGAGCTGTTTCGAGTCTATTTTTTAGATCTTTAAAAAATTTCAGGATATCAGGGTTTAAGAACTTATCATCTCCCTTTTTTTCATAAATTATTTCATCCTGAAAATAGAAGCCAGCCTTTTCAGCCATCTCGACAAGGGTTTTACTTCTTTCCTTAAGGGTAGTTACCGCTCCCTTTAATATTTTCTGATCCGGATTTTCAAATCCAAGTCCCTTAAGAAATGGGGTCAATTCCTGGGCGAGAGACGCATCTGAAGAATTGCGGATATACCAGGCATTAAGATCCAGAAGTTTTTCCGCGTTAAAGGCGCCTGCTGACTTGCCCACGTTTTCAAGTGAAAACTTTTCTATGAGTTCTTCTTTTGTGAACTTCTCCTGGTCCCCATAAGACCAACTCAGCCTGGCCAGTGAATTTATCAAGGCATGGGGGAGGTATCCCATATCCCTATAAGCCAAAACCGACATGGCTCCATGTCGTTTGCTCAACCTTTTTTTATCAGGCCCAAGTAACATGGGAAGATGGGCATAGTAGGGTAGGGGTTCTTTCAGCGCCATATAGATCAATATCTGCCGAGGGGTGTTGTTTACGTGATCATCTCCCCTTATGACATAGTTGATACCAAGGCTGATGTCGTCAGCAACTACAGCCAGGTGGTAAGTAGGGCTTCCATCCGAACGCCTCAAGATAAGGTCGTCCAATTCCTCGTTATTAAAGCGGATAGGGCCTTTGACGAGGTCATTAAATTGAGTTATCCCGGTTTGCGGGGATTTTAGCCTAACTACAGAACCTGGCGCAGGACCAAGGCCTAAATCCCGACACTTTCCGTCATATTTAGGCTTGATCTCTTTGGCTTTTGCCTTTTTCCTCTTTTCTTCAAGTTCTTCTGCAGAGCAATGGCAGTGATAGGCCTGACCAATAGAAAGCAAACGCTCAATGGCGGCATTATAAATATCATATCTCTGTGATTGGAAAAAAGGACCTTCGTCCCAGTCCAGGCCAAGCCATTCCATAGACTCTAAGATGGCATTGGTGGCTTCATCCGAAGACCTGACCTTATCCGTATCTTCAATTCTAAGCACAAATTTTCCGCCCTTTTGCCTTGCAAATAGCCAGTTAAAAAGCGCGGTTCTCGCACCACCTATATGAAGATCGCCTGTTGGGCTGGGGGGAAAACGAACGATAACTCTTTCTTTGGTCATGTGTAAAAGACAAACTCCTCTCAGAAAAAAATTAAATTAAATCTAACATAATGAGGGCCTTGAAACAAGCGCAATAGGTGGTTTTATTTTGTTCGATGTGTATAATGCAAATATGATTATTTAAGGTAAAATTTGAGGGCTTTATGCTAAAGGATTCACATGAAAATAAGATTGAAGTCAATTCCTATTCCGGATACAAGGCTAATGAAAGACCCCTTAATTTTACGCTGGATAAGAAAAAATATAAGGTAAAGGAGATCTTGGATTGGTGGTATGGGCAAGACCATGATTATTTTAAAGTCCTTGCTGATGACGGTCACGTATATCTGCTTAAATGGGATCGTTATTTAGATATCTGGTTTCTTGTGAAGGTTATGGACAGGGGTTAGGTTGTGGAATAAATCCAGTCATAAGTGATAGGTTTTGCCTCCAAGTCGTCAACTTTAGGATGAAGAACCTCGCCTCCAAGCTTAAGCCAGTGATAGGCCGGTCTAAGTTTCCTGATCCTACCATCCTCTGTTGGTTCAGAGTGTACGGTAGGGCGGTAAGATGCCTCTGAAATACCGATATTAAACCTCCCAGCCGGGTATAGATAGATGTACTTAAAGGCCTCAATCGTCATGTTTTCTCGTTGAGCTAAGGCATTGACCTGCTTTTTTGTCAATTGTAACAAAAAATATTTTGACACTCCTCGTTCTGAGTACTTATACATTGAGCGCGACTCAGAGGTAGAAACAAACACTGTAGAAATGCCATCCAATTTCCTCAAAAGTTGGGCCGAAATAAGACCTGCTGTTCGCCTTCCTCCAACGCTGTGATGACAACCGTAATATTCAAAGAGCTTGTTTTGAAGGATACGCGCCTCTTCATCTCCATTCTCATATAAGTTGTTTTGTATATACCCGAGCGATTTTGCCAGGTCTTCTGCCGCATCAGCAATAGGCCAGTCAATCTTTACATGAAAATGTGATAGATGATATCGGTTTTTCTTTTTAACAGTGGGGTCCTGTTGTATTAGTAAGGCATAGTCAATGTCCAATAACTTTTCAATGAAATCCAGAAAACCAGGACTGTCAAAATACCGCAGATTATGACGGAAATTCTTATATAAATGGAAATTGGGGAGATATTCGAGGTTTTTTTTGACAACGATGTTTTCAGGAAAAAAACGGATATAATTCATTAATTGACGACTGACGATTCCTTCACAGAAAATAACAATAAACGTGTTATAAAATTCTGATTCCTTTTCCATCTTCTTTGATTTTGGTTTTAGCTCGCTCTTATCGAGAAAGCTGTATCGAATCCTGTTCTTCTTGAAATTATAGAATGAGTCAATGAGGGAAATCTTCATTAGCCGGCGTTCCAAGGCATCTCTTAAGATCTCATAAAGTGAACGCCTCAACTTTTCATAATAATTAAGATGTTCCCTGTATCTCCACATAGGTAAATTGGTTTTCTGCGGTACTTTAGAGTTTGAAGATTATGAATGTTGCCATTTTTTATTCAAATTAATAAAAAAGGAGCGTAAGTGTCAATAAAAAAAGGAATTTTGGATTTATGTTTGCTGGTTTCAAGCCTTGATATTGCTTTTTCAAATAGGATAACAGGCCGATTTTGAGTTTTAATGGTATTGATATATTCCTATTTTTATCATAGAAGATATATCGAATGGAAAAGAATCAAGAAAAAGGTATTAAAAGAAAATGATACAAAAAGAATTGAGTTTTGAACAGGGACCAATTAGGCCGCCAAATGAGGCGCGCAGTTTTCTTTTACGTGTGAGTCGGAACTGTCCATGGAATCAGTGCCTGTTTTGTCCGGTCTACAAGGGAAGAAAATTTTCCTTAAGGACGGTTGATGAGATCAAAAAAGACATTCAGACTGCCAAAGATATTGCAGATGATATCAAAGCCCTTTCATGGAAGGTTGGATCAGGCGGAAAAATAAATAATCAGGTTATCAGTAATATTTTTGGGAATTCCGGTTATAGCGATAGTTACCGAAGTATTGCGGCCTGGATTTATTATGGAACAGGGGCATGTTTCTTACAGGATGCTGATAATTTAATTATGAAGACAAAGGATCTTGTTGAGGTCCTGAAGTTTCTGAGAGAAAAATTTCCAGAGATTACGCGAGTAACAACATATTCAAGGTCTCGTACTATTGTGCGCAAGTCGGTTGATTCATTAAAACAACTGCGAGAAGCAGGTCTGAATAGGATACATGTCGGGCTTGAGAGTGGTTTTGATCCAATTCTTAAATTTATTAAAAAGGGTGTGACCGCTTCACAGCATATCGAGGCTGGTCGAAAAGTGGTGGAGGCAGGTATAGAGCTATCTGAATACGTCATGCCCGGTTTAGGCGGGCAAGAGATGTGGAAGGAGCATGCCATCGAAACAGCCAAGGTACTCAACCAGATTAATCCACATTTCATCCGTCTCCGAAGCTTGCGAGTTCCGAATCGTGTTCTTCTTCACAAAAAGATGGAGCAAGGCGACTTCACAATGCAGACCGATGACATGTTGGCCCAAGAGATCAAGTTGTTCATTGAAACCCTTAACGGCATTACCAGCACGGTTACAAGCGATCATATAATGAACCTTTTTGAAGATGTATCTGGGAAGTTCCCTGAAGATAAGGAGAAAATGCTGGACGTAATCAAAAAATACCAGGCACTTCCTGATTCTGAACGGATGATCTACCGTGTAGGCCGTAGAGGAGGTGCATATAGATCAACCGAGGACATGAATCGTGACCCAGGAACCTATGATAAAATCAAGAACCTCATTCAGGAAATCGAGTCAAAAGAGGGTGTTCACGGTGTGGAAAAATTCATAAAAGAAACGGCTGATCGATATGTATAAGAGGTAGGGTTCAAAGGGCCTATGAGTTACTATCCAATTTTTTTAGAGCTTGAAGGAAAAATTGCCCTTGTTTTCGGCGGAGGTAAAGTTGCGGAGAGGAAGATCGAAACACTGTTGGAATATGGTGCTATAATACGTATTATTAGCAGGAGGTTAACTAAAAAACTTAAATCGTTAGTTGAATCTGGAGAGATCCAGCATATTGGTGAGGATTTCAGGGATATACATCTGGATAATGCCTTTCTGGTGATCGCTGCAACAGATGACAAACAATTAAATCATAAGATAAGTAAGAGTGCAAGGAATAGGGGCCTGCTTATAAATGTGGTCGATCAACTATCAGACTGTGATTTTATTGTACCTTCTATTGTCAGAAGAGGAGATCTTTTAATAGCAATTTCCACATCAGGAAAAAGTCCGGCCCTTGCGAAAAAGATAAGAAAAAAGCTCGATACGCAATTTGGTAATGAATATAAAACCTTCCTGATTTTGATGGGCAGTCTGCGGAAAGAGATATTATCAATGGGTCTTTCAAATGAAGAAAACAGTCGAATTTTTCATGAAATTGTTAATACAGATATACTAAAGTGTTTGGCGCAAAAAAATTTTGTGAAAGCGGAATCCGTGCTTAACCAAATTCTTCCTTTGGATAAAACCATTTATATTAGCACGTTACTTAAAAATTAGCAGGTGGTAGCAATTTAGCACTTTTAAAGTAATTGTTAACGAAATATAGTGGAATAGAGGTCTCTTTTAGGTCTCCTTAAGAGCAACAATATTTATGCCATGTTCCATAGGTGAAACAGGGGCATGGGATCTCTATTAAGAAAGTTGCAGTTTAGCCATGGCAGGACATGGGGTTCTCTTTTCAAAAACGAGACGGTCAACTGCAAGGCCGAAGGGACATCACTGCGCTATGGCGGGCGGAGGGTTAAGTCAGTACTTTGCCTTTATGGTGGCTATGGCATCAACCTCCGTAAGTTGCCGCCCGCCTGAGAAGCAACTTAACTCAAATAACCAGCAACCAATATTTCGTTTTCTGAAAAGAGAGCCCCATGTCCTGCCTTTCTGTTCCTGATCCATGGTTAACGCCCAGTGGCTTTCGATCCCGTCATAGGAGGGGCGAATTTCTTAAAAAGAACCCCATGCCCCTGTAACCCCAAAATATTACGGGTATTGGGGGCATTAAAACAACTGATGACGAATTCTGGATTGTGTCTCTTAACAAGACCCATATGCCAATGTCCGTTTAACGTACATCTGGTTAGAGCTTAGAGGGGCGTTCGACAAGCATGAAGGATTTTTTCGACTTTCTTAAAGAAGATCCACATGTCCTAATAATTCATTGTGGAAGACCTGTCTCCCGTTGTCCCTTTTCAAAAGGCTAAACAGTTATAGTTGAGGAATTCTATGTCTATTATATGGTTTAACACGGCACTTTTCTTTGAGCTGCTCGCAACGGGTGGATTCATCGTTTATATCATTAAACAACAAAAGCTGGTATTCAGATGTTCATACTGGATCCTTGTTGCCGGGTTTATCTGTCATACTGTTTTTCTCGGCTACTGTTATTTCATGATGGGAACAGCGCCGGTGCTGGGCCTTAAATCTGCCCTTTCATTCTTCTCATGGAGCATTATCTGCGCATACTTGGCCTTCCAGATGAAATTCAGTCTAAGGATATTAGGCTCATTTGTTGCTCCTTTTTCAGCCTTTTTAATGATTATTTCATCCGCTATGCCATGGGTGAACGGGCCTATAAAACCGATATTCAAAAGTCTATGGCTCACGCTTCATGTTATAACAATATTTATGGGTGATGCCCTATTTGCGATCGCATTTCTGGCTGCTATTATGTATTTGATCCAGGAACATTCCATCAAACACAAAAGATTTGGATCATTTTATAATAGGCTACCGTCCTTGGCCACGTTGGATAGAATCAATTACTACTCACTTAACTATGGGTTCCCCTTTCTAACTGTCGGGATGATTACTGGCTCTATTTATGCCCAATATGCACTCGGTACATATTGGCAATGGGATCCAAAGGAGGTTTGGTCCTTGATAACCTGGCTTTGTTATGCAGCCCTTATCCATGAAAGACTTGCCGTTGGTTGGAGAGGGAGGAGAGCAGCCGTTATGTCTATTCTTTGTTTTTGTGTCTTAATTTTTACTTTTATTGGTGCCAGTCAATGGTTTGGAGGTTACCATAGTTTTAAGAGCATAGGAGCCAGCGGCGCCCTATGATAAAAATCGTCAACATAGGTATGAATCATGAAACAGCGGCTGTCGAGCTGAGAGAAAACCTCGCCGCAGAACCGGAAAATACTTCAAGGGCTCTCCTATTTATGAGGGATCTTGATTTTATTGAAGAGGGGATTTTTATTTCTACGTGTAACCGAGTTGAGGTCCTATTAACAACAGATAATGCCGCGGAGGCCAAGAGATCAATAATTTCATTGATGTCCAGGCTTGGAAACATTCCTGAAAACTCTTTTTCATCAAGTCTGTATACATTTGAGGACATGAATGCTGTTAGGCATATTTTCAGAGTGGCCTCCAGCCTTGACTCCATGGTGGTGGGAGAACCGCAAATCCTTGGGCAGATAAAAGAGGCATATGCTCAAGCTGTTAAGAGAAAGACCTCAGGAGTTATCCTAAACAGATTGATGCATCGTTCATTCCATGTGGCGAAGAGGACGAGGACAGAAACAGATATTTGTGAGGCGGCTGTTTCAGTAAGCTATGCAGCCGTTGAATTGGCGAAAAAGATATTTCATGTCCTTGAAGGGAAAAAAGTGCTCCTCATAGGTGCAGGAGAGATGTCTGAGCTTGCTGCCAAACACCTAATAAATCAGGGCGTTAGTTCAATGGTTGTTGCCAACCGAACCTTTGATAGGGCCGTTAAGGTGGCAGAGCAATTTAAAGCGGTGCCGGTCTCATTTGAGGAGATTGGGGCTCAGCTCCTTGAGGCGGATATCGTGGTTACATCCACTGCTTCCCCGAAATACGTAATTACCTATAACCAGGTGAGAGATTGTCTCAGAAAAAGGCGTAATAGGCCGCTATTTTTTATCGATATAGCAGTACCAAGAGACGTTCAGTCAAATGTAAATAACCTTTCAAATGTCTATGTCTATGACATTGACGACCTCAAGGGCATTATCCAGTTGAATAAAGAACGTCGGCAACAGGAGGCCATCAAGGCTGAGCGGATTGTGCAGGAAGAGGTTGTCAAATTCGGAAAATGGCTCAAGACGCTTGAGGTCGTACCTACGATTGTATCTCTAAGGGAAAAGGCAGAATTTATCATTCAAGCTGAGTTAAAAAAGAGCTCATCCGATTTAAGAAATCTTACACCTAACCAGAAACAGGCCATAAAGACCTTGAGTCTCTCCATATGTGAGAAAATACTCAACGATCCTATTCTCTACCTGAAAAGGAAGGCAGATCGGCCAAGCCTGAACACATATTTGGATGTAACAAGAAAATTATTTAATTTAGATCAGAACAATGGAGATTTGAACAATGAAGATAGACTTAAACAAGATGATTCAAAGGCTTAAGGAGCGCCCTGATTATTCCAAGATGGGCATGATTGCAAGCCACCTGGGAGTAGTTAGACAAAACTCTCTCAATGGGCAGGAGGTTACAGGCATTGAGATAGAATTTGATGGAAATGCTATAGATGGAATAGTGCGTGAAATTAAAAAAATGAAAGGGGTTATCGATGTTTTAGTTGAGGTTTCAACAGGCCATCTTCAAGTTGGTGACGATATCATGGCCGTGGTTGTGGGTGGAGACACAAGGGAACATGTATTCCCAGCCCTCATAGCTGCAGTCAATAGCATAAAAGCACGTGGGACAAGGAAAAAAGAGTTTTTTAAATGATCATAATAGAGGATAAGCTATGGGTATGGTAGATATCACTGAAAAACCTGTTATCAAGCGTCAGGCAGAGGCATTAGGAAAGATAGTACTCGCTCCCGATACCATAAGGAAGATCAAAGACGGTCAGATAAAGAAAGGTGATCCTTTCCTTGTGGCAGAAATAGCTGCAATGAACGCTGCAAAGCAGACACATCTCTTGATTCCTCATTGTCATCAAATTCCCTTGGATAAAGTGAATGTGAGCTTTGAAATATCAAATGATACCATTGAAGTTAGGTGCCTTGTTAGGGCGCAGGCCCGGACTGGCGTTGAGATGGAAGCGCTAATAGGTACCTCTATCGCACTAAACACAATCTGGGATATGGTTAAATACTTAGAAAAAGATAAGAAAGGTCAATATCCCAAAACAAGAATCAGTGAGATTAGGGTTTTGAGGAAAGAAAAAGGGTAAGTAGAAGGAGGGAAGCTTGGAGCCTTTAAAAAAACTTAGATTTATTATTCCCATGGCTTTGTGGTTGTGTTTAATAGGGGAGGCAAGCTGGGCCTTTAAGGCATATGTTACTGATTCAATTAAAGTTTCTATTCGCACAGGACCAAGTATTGAAAATAAAATCATTAATTATCTCGATTCAGGTCAGCAGGTAGAGATCTTGGAGTCTAAAGATGATTGGAGCCGTATTCGTGTCTTAGAGCATAGGTTAGGAAATATGGAGGGTTGGGTCCTGAGTCGCTATCTGATCACACGTAAACCATGGGAAATTCAGGCAAAGTCTCTAAAAGAAGAAAATGCTCAAATCATAGAAAAGCTTGCCCTTATTGAAAAGGAATTCGGAGCAAAGACCCGTCAGGAACAGATCCTAACTAAGGAGCTAACAGAGAACAACGAGACCTTGGATAAGTTACAGAATGAGTATGAGGCCCTAAGACATGATTCTGCCGATTATCTGAAGCTAAAAGAAGAGTATGAAAACACACGATCAGTATTAGAATCCAACCAAAAAAAGATTAAAGAGTTGACCCAAGAAAATGAGATCCTAAGGGTTTCTCAAAGGAATAGATGGTTTGCAACTGGCGCATTAGTATTACTCTGTGGCTTGATAATCGGCGTGCTGGTGGGAAGACAACAAAAAAGGCGTAAATCATTGTATTATTAAGACTTTTTTCAATTTCATTATCCTTCCGGCTATCATAATTGTTCCAGATCTATTTCCTACCCAACCATTCTCATTGATCCAGATATATTTTATTTCAGTCCCACAAGCAAGGCCCCAGTTTCATAGAACGGCACCAAGTGTTTAATAGCAGTTCATGGACAGCCCCAGAAGGTTGACTTTGTGGTTGTGATTTTTTTATATGCTTGTCTGGGTTTAATGCTAGAGTATTGTATCTAACTTATTTTACTGTTTTATTTGATGGCCCGTTACTTAATTTTTCAGTATTGTCTAACTGACAACTGTTTCTCAGTCAAGTTGATATTCCGAATTTGGGCAGTATATAAGCCTGTAATAAAAACCAGCCCGCAATAATCAATATAAAAACCCAGATACGCATGGAATTCTCCTTATTCTTCCTTATGTATTCCCTATTTTCATGTTATCATTAAAAAATAAGCCCTAACTTCCATGTTTTTTCATGTTCTTTTTATAGCCAAATCGCGCTGCAGCACCCGGCTGCTAAGATGAGGCTCAAGAAAATCCACCGCTGGGAGAACAGGAGGATAAGCCCGGACTTGAAGAACTTGAAGAAACAGATGAAAATGTGGATAACATTTTTTCAGTGTTTTTTCCACCACATGAAGGACATGTGGCACTATCTCCATCATTGCTGTTAATACATAAGTATTCAAAAACATTTTCACACTTATGGCATTTAAATTCATATATCGGCATTTTTTCTCTCCTTATCCTATATAATAAGTATTCTGAAAAAATTTGCAAAGAAAAATTTGGTAATTTTAAATAGTTTTGACATCTAATAAAGGCATGGGGCTCTATTTTGAAACCGAAAAACTGGCTGCTATATTATGAATATTCCTGCTGCCTGAGGCGGGTGGAGAAGTTCCAGAACAAAAATAGGTTGAATTTTCAATAGTATTATCATATTGTAATTTCTTAATAAGTTCAAATAATGGCAAAATATTGGTAACGTTCAAAAGGCTTCGCATTTAGAGGGGCATGGAACTCTCTTTTAAGAAATCCGTCCCTCCTATGCCTGGATCGAAAGCCCCTGGGTGTTAACCATGGATCAGGTACAGAAAGGCAGAGCATGGGGCTCTCTTTTCAGA
>CAYRFN010000113.1:0-12345 GCA_964423495.1 uncultured Desulfobacteraceae bacterium | reverse complement strand
TTTTCGTTTTCTGAAAAGAGAGCCCCATGTCCTGCCTTTCTGTTCCTGATCTATGTTTAGGACATAGGGGGCGTTCGATACAATCATAGGAGGGACGACTTTCTTAAAAGAGACCCCCATGACCCTATCTGGATTCTATCTTTACTTATCAGCGGGGGAAACCGAAGCCCACGACTTGTCGGGGGAATGCAGAGGGGGCAAGAATCCCCCGTGGATAAGTC
The DNA here is from genome assembly GCA_964423495.1 of uncultured Desulfobacteraceae bacterium. Classification (GTDB taxonomy): domain Bacteria; phylum Desulfobacterota; class DSM-4660; order Desulfatiglandales; family Desulfatiglandaceae; genus CAYRFN01. The sequence goes on along the minus strand of CAYRFN010000113.1, from coordinate 12,124 downwards.
GTAGAAAAGACCAGGCCGGGAGACAGAGCATTTTTCAAAGGTCTCTAATTAGTAGTGGATTGAAACGCGTACCATAATCATAAACATCCAAACCCTCACGTAACTTGAGAAATCCCACAACCTTATACGTAAAAGGTGTTACAGCCGCTTCATAGGCTGTCTTAAGCAGCCATTGAACGACAATGGCCGAAGCCAGAGCACCGGCAGGGATAATCCCCATAAATCCAAGGGTAATGAAAACTAACGAATCAAGTCCCTGCCCAACCAATGTGGATGAAATCGTGCGCGTCCACAGCCAGCGACCTTTTGTAGCGATCTTCATCTTCGCCATTACAAAGGCATTAAAAAATTCTCCAACCAAATAGGCCAAAAAAGATGCCACCAGAAGCCGTGGAGCATAACCTAATATAGATTCATAGGCTGCTTGTCCTTCCCAAAAAGGCGCAGGAGGAATTATCTTTCCCAACCAGATAACGAATACAACAATAAAATTACAAAAAAAACCGAGCCAGATTACCCTCCTGGCCTTAGAGTATCCATAAACCTCTGTTAATACGTCACCTGCAATGTAACTTAGCGGAAATATGATAATGCCTGCAGGCAAAACCACTCCCAAAACCTTTATCAGTTTCACGGACATAATATTGGCCGTAATAAGGCAGGTTATGAATATGGCCACTACAATAACGAACAAATACGAATAACTGCTGTTTTCATTTTCTATCTGGTGCTTGGGTATCATCTCAACCTTAATTAATTCCTCTCATAAACTTGTAACCGGCATTAGATTCTTTTGAAGAACATATTTTTTATCATAACCATAACAGTTGTTATGTACAAGTAAAACCGTGTAAAAAGCCCTTCCAGGGTCTTTTCCGCTTTACCGTACCAATAAATTAGGGTAGATATTCAATAAATTTTTGTGGCATTTTATAAAAACGTACATATAATTATATACAATTCAATATTAAGTATTAATATTTTCAATATCTGAATTTTCTGCCTTATAATAGTTTTTTAATTCCTTGGCAGTTTATATTAATTTACATCGCTTTGATTTTATGGAGGCTTAGTTAAATTGAATCCATTTTATAAAAACCTTGCTCTCTGGCTTGTAATCAGTCTTATGATGGTCATGCTGTTCCAAATATTCAAACGCCCGGCAGGTGATCATGCCCCTGTCAGCTACAGTGATTTCTTGAGCATGGTAGAGGCTGAAAGTGTCATCAATGTTACTATTCAAGGGGACAACATATCAGGGATGTCTGCGCGAGGGCCCTTTAAGACATTTGCCCCAAAAGACCCTGAACTGATTAAACTGCTGAGAAGCAAAGGAGTCAAAATATCTGCAAGACCAAAAGAGGACTCCTCATGGGTCCAAGTCTTTCTATCCTGGGTTCCAATGTTGCTGCTAATAGGTGTCTGGGTATTTTTCATGCGCCAGATGCAGGCTGGAGGAGGGAAAGCTCTATCTTTTGGAAAGAGCCGTGCCAGGCTTATGAGTGACTCTCAGGAGAAAGTCACCTTTGACGATGTTGCTGGTATTGATGAGGCAAAGGACGAACTGGAAGAAATTATAGAATTTCTCCGTGACCCTAAAAAGTTCACCAGACTCGGAGGCAGGATTCCAAAAGGCGTTCTTTTGTTAGGATCACCCGGAACGGGAAAAACACTTCTTGCAAGGGCCATAGCTGGCGAAGCAGACGTACCCTTTTTTAGTATAAGTGGATCGGATTTTGTGGAGATGTTCGTGGGTGTAGGCGCATCCAGGGTCAGGGATCTTTTCGTCCAGGGTAAGAAGAATGCGCCTTGCATTATATTTATTGACGAAATAGACGCTGTTGGCCGGCATCGTGGAGCCGGTTTGGGCGGTGGACATGATGAAAGGGAACAGACTCTTAATCAACTTCTTGTGGAAATGGACGGCTTTGAATCCAACGAGGGCGTTATACTAATCTCCGCGACCAACAGGCCTGATGTGCTTGATCCGGCTCTGCTGAGGCCCGGTCGATTTGATCGCCAAGTGGTCGTACCAGTTCCTGACCTCGGGGGACGGGAGGGGATACTGAAAGTTCATCTCAGGAAAAAATTAGTGGCCGACAATGTTGATGTTTCTGTGCTTGCGAGGGGTACACCAGGCTTTACCGGTGCTGATATTGAAAATATGGTTAATGAGGCTGCATTAATGGCTGCCAGACGAGGCAAAGACAGAGTAGAAATGCCGGACTTTGAGGATGCCAAGGATAAAGTTCTAATGGGCACAGAACGAAAGAGCATGATAATTAGTGAGGAAGAAAAGAAAATCACCGCATATCATGAGTCAGGACATGCCTTAGTCGCCAAATTACTTCCCAAGACAGACCCCATCCACAAGGTTACAATTATTCCAAGGGGCAGAGCCCTTGGATTGACACAGCAACTCCCGATAGATGAAAAGCACACATACCCCAAAGAATACCTCTTGAACAATGTAGCTATACTGATGGGTGGCAGGGCCGCTGAAGAAATTATTCTTAATACACAGACAACCGGCGCTGGAAACGATATCGAAAGGGCATCAGACCTTGCCCGTAAAATGGTCTGTGATTACGGTATGAGCGAAGAGTTGGGACCCCTCAGCTTCGGCAAAACGGAAGAGCAGATATTCTTAGGAAGAGAATTATCCCAACATAGAGATTACAGTGAACAAACAGCACAAAAAATTGATGCCGAAGTAAAAAAAATTATTAGTCAGGCCTATGAAAAGACCTGCCAGCTAATCAAAGACAATCTTGATACCCTCCATAAAATGGCAAATTCCCTTCTGGAAAAAGAGACGCTGAATAGTGATGATATTGATAAAATAATGGCTCGTGGGAAAAAGTCTAAATCAAAAAAAGCGAACGTCAAGGCGTCATAAAAAGAGACATGGGTTTTACTCTAAGCTGGTCAGACTACACTCTGAATTTGGGTCAAAGAACCCATATAATGGGCATCCTGAATGTGACCCCCGATTCATTTTCGGACGGCGGCCAGTACCTCGAGCTAAACAAGGCTATAGAACATGGTCTTGGAATGGCCAACGATGGGGCAGATATGATTGATGTGGGGGGTGAATCAACCAGGCCTTATTCAAAAAAGATTTCTGTAAACGAAGAAATTGATCGTGTAATTCCAGTTATAGAGGCGCTAAGCAAGGATCTCACTATTCCTATCAGCATAGATACTTGGAAAGCTGAGGTAGCACGGGAAGCCTTAAATGCTGGCGCATCAATGATAAATGATATAAGCGCATTACGACTTGATCCCAATATGGCCGCGATTGTGTCCAATGCAGAAGTTCCCCTGATACTCATGCACTTGAAAGGCACGCCTGAAAATATGCAGCAAAACCCCACCTATGACGACCTTATCTCTGAAATCCTAGACTTCCTAAAAGATGCCATAAAGCGATCTGTTACAGCCGGAATCAAAGAAGATTTGATTATTGTAGATCCCGGGATCGGGTTTGGAAAGACATTTGATGACAATCTCAAAATAATCAAAGAGCTGTTCCGGTTTGGATTGCTTCAAAGGCCTATTTTATTAGGTACATCCAATAAGTCATTTATAGGTCATATCCTTGACAAAGAGGTCCACGAGAGAGATATAGGAACCATGGCCACTATCGCTGCAGGCGTGATGAATGGTGCCCATATTATAAGGGCTCATGATGTGAGAAAAACATTAGAAACGGTTAAGATTACTGACTCAATAAAAAGAGGGCGGGTAAATAAAATTTAGGGTGAGGTTCCCATGTTGTTTTGCATTGATATCGGTAATACAAACATTGTCTTAGGTATAACAGATAAAAATAAAATCCTGAAGGATTGGCGAATCAGGACTGAAAAGGAAGCCACACCGGATGAGATTGGGATCCTGGTCACCAACCTTTTCCAATCAGCAGAGATTAAGCTGAAAGTTATTAAGAATATCATTATATCATGCGTAGTGCCGCCTTTATTGAACCCTTTTGAAGAGTTTTGCCGCCTCTATTTTGATATAAAACCTATGGTTGTAGGACCGGGCCTAAAGACCGGAATGCCGATCCAATATGACAACCCTAAAGAAGTTGGGGCAGACCGTATTGTAAACGCAGTGGGTGCCTATGAAAAATACCATACTGCATTAGTAGTAGTTGATTTCGGCACAGCCACTACCTTTGACTGTATTTCCCGGGAAGGTGCCTATATAGGTGGGGCCATCGCACCAGGAGTATTGATATCTTCCGAAGCTCTTTTTCAAAAAGCCTCCAAACTTCCGAGAATTGAAATATTTGCACGCCCAAAAAGTGTCATAGCCAAAGATACCGTCAGTAGTATGAATGTCGGCATTATCTATGGATACGCCGGACTGGTAGACGGTATTGTGAAGCGTATTAAGAAGGAGTCTAAGGAGGAACTAACGGTTGTGGCCACTGGCGGCCTTGCACCTCTCATTTCTGATGTCTCGGATACCATCGATCACGTCGAAGAGTTTTTGACCCTCCAGGGCTTAATGATCATCTTCAAGAAGAATCAATAAAGAAAAGCTGTCACACCCATTTATTCTCTTTTTTCGCCCCCCTGTGCCCCACCATGTTTAATAGAAAGGTCGACTATCATTATTGGTGTTACCCTTTTTTATGATGACTCCTGTTTGACATTGACACACAATGCTAAATTCCCTATACTCCGACCCGAAAAAAGCACAAAATGCAAGTTCTTATCAACGGATACCGCCTATTCGATATGCACCCTGAAGAGGTCCACAGGAAGAAGAGAAGATGGCGGTCCAAGCAATCCTTAGGAATATCATGACGCGCAAGAAGGCCGAGAAAGCTTTTAGGGTGAGTGAAGATATATACCGGAGCACCTTTGATGCTGTACCTGACGCCATTACCATAGCACGGATTGAAGACGGGCGATGTATGGAAGTGAATGAGTACTTCTCCCGCATAACTGGATATTCCCGCCAGGAGGTCCTCGGAAAAACGCCCTTTGATTTAAACATCTATGTGGATCCTGAAGACAGGGACTGCTTTGTCCAGATTCTAAAAGAAAAAGGGGAAGTCAACTCATTCGAGTTACGGTGGCGCAGGAAGGACGGTAAGATCTTGAATATCCTGCTCTCGGCCAGGCCTTTACAGTACGGGCGCGAAGAATGTCTGATAGCCATATCTACAGACATCACTAAACGCAAGATTGCGGAAGAAGTCTTGAGGGAATCCGAGGAAAAATACCGGGTACTGATCGATAACGCCAATGATGCCATTTTCATCGCTCAGGATGAGGTCATCAAATTTCCAAACCTCAGAACTGTTCAGCTTTTAGGGATGTCTGCAGAGGAACTTTCCATAACGCCTTTTGTCGATTTAGTTCACCCAAATGATAAGGCAATAGTCATTAAAAGGTATAAAAAGCGATTGGAGGGAGTGGCCCTGCCCCAGACTTACACTTATAGGTTCCTGCATCGAAATAGGGGCGAGGTTTGGGTGGATTTGAATACCGTTCTCATAACCTGGGAGGATCGACCGGCGATACTCTGTTTTATGAGGGATATTACCGAACAGAAGCGCCTCGAAGCCCAACTCCTGTATGCGCAAAAAATGGAATCCATCGGCACTTTGGCAGGTGGTGTCGCCCATAACTTTAACAACCTGCTTATGGGTATCCAGGGAAATATTTCTCTGATGCTTACAGAGACTAATTCCACTGATCCTCATCATGTAAGGCTCAAGAGTGTTGAAAAGCTTGTTCAAAGCGCCTCTAAGCTTACGGGGCAGCTTCTTGGATATGCGAGGGGAGGAGCATACGAGGTCAAACCCATTAGTCTAAACCAGTTGGTAGAAGAGACCTCTGAGACCTTTGGTATAACCAAAAAAGAGACCACGATTCATAAAGAACTTGATAAAGAGTTGTCTACAATAAAAGCAGACCAGGGCCAGATTGAGCAGGTGTTGCTGAACCTTTATGTAAATGCTTCAGATGCCATGCCCCTGGGTGGTGATCTTTTCTTAAGGACGATGAATGCCACCCATAAGGAGATGAAAGGGAGGCCTTATAAAGCAAAGACTGGCAGCTATGTATTATTAATTGTTACTGATACCGGAACAGGTATGGATAAGAAGACAATGGAGCAAATCTTCGACCCCTTCTTTACCACAAAAGGTCTGGCCAATGGCACAGGCCTTGGATTGGCCTCTGTTTATGGCATTATAAAGGCTCATGGTGGATACATAGATGTCTTTTCTGAGAAAGGCCATGGAAGTACTTTCAAAATTTATCTACCAGCATCTAAAGAGAAAGAAGCAAATGAAAACAAATTGCCAGGTAAGATAGTTAAGGGCACGGAGACTATCCTGTTTGTGGATGATGAGCCCATGGTTATTGATGTTGGCGAGCTAATGTTGAAGAAATTGGGCTATAAGGTCTTGTTGGCCAGGGGAGGGCAAGAGGCCATAAAGATGTACAAGAAAAATAAGGACAAGATTGATCTTATCATTCTTGATATGGTGATGCCGGACATAGGGGGAGGAGAGACCTATGACAGCATTAAAGAGATCAATCCCAATATAAAGGCTATACTTTCGAGTGGATACAGTGTGGACGGGCAGGCCAGAGAAATTCTGGCCCGGGGTTGCAACGGGTTTATTCAAAAGCCCTTTGATCTGAAAGCCCTTTCTTACAAGATCCGCGAAATTCTGGATGAGGTGGACTAACTAAGATCTGATCTGACATTTGGAGATTTAAATAAGGGCCTTTTAACTTTTAATCTTCTTTTAGGGTTTAATTCCCCGCGGCTTGCCGCGAGTCGTCATTACGGCGAAAGCCGGAATACAGAAATCTAAACTGGATTCCGGATCAGGTCCGGCATGACATCAGATACCCCGTAGCTTGCTGCGGGGTAGTTCATTAGGACTAAAGAAATTATGAGCCTCATAAAATGCGCATTTATAGGACAGGAAAAATCATCGATGACTTTTATGTGCTTGGGAATGCAGGATCACCCGTGTATCTCCTGGACGGGCCGAACCCAATATTGTTTGACGCTGGCATAACGGCTTTGGCCCAGCTTTACGAAAAGGATATCCGTACGTACTTGGGCAGCCGTCACCCGAGCTACCTTTTTCTTACCCATGCCCACTTCGATCACATCGGGGCCGCTGCCTACTTCAAAAGTCTCTGGCCACAAATGCAGATCATCGGCTCAGCCCAGACCCGGAAGATCTTGTCACTCCCTAAAGCGATTCATACAATCAGGATTTTAAATCAGGAAACAAAACTGGAATTCAATGCATTTTTAGGGAACTCGAATTATCACGCTCCCTTTGAGGCCTTTGACCTCGATTTTGTATTAACTCCCGGCTTGATACTGGACCTGGGACTTTATAATCACATTAGACCCATCCACACACCTGGGCACACTAACGACTTTACAAGCTATTGGTTGCCTGAAAAAAAGGTCCTTGTGGCATCCGAAGCAGTAGGATGTGAAGACATTTCTGGTTACATCTCCACGGAGTTCTTAGTAGATTACAACACTTACCGTGAGTCCCTGAAAGCCCTAACAGAACTTGATGCCCAAGTCCTTTGCACTGGGCACAGGCTTGTCTTAACAGGTTCGGACATCAAAAAATATATGAACCGTTCCCTCAAGCAAGCTGCCGATTACGTTGCCATGTTGGAAGAGCTCTTACGGGCCGAAGAGGGGAACATAGAGCGGGTCGTCGCCAAAGTCAAAGCTGTGGAATGGGACCCTAAACCCTGGTTTAAGCAGCCTGAATCTGCCTACCTGCTCAACACACGCGCACGGGTCAAGAGCACCTGGAAGCACATGAAAAGGCGTAGCATGGGATTTAAAGATTAAGCACCGAATCACTCTAAAAGGGGTGAAGGTAATATGTTTCTATGGCGTGGAGAATATTGGATAACGTGAACATAGTAGAGAAACATTTCGATTCTTAGGAGTTACTATATTCAATCCCTTTTTTGACTCCGATACTCGTACAGGTACTTAAGGGCCAAAAGGTCACCAATTTCATCTATACGGTGAAAAACACGGTAGTCTTCCTTAATAAGATCGAAAACGGCTTGGCTTTGCCAGGACAATTGATGTGAACCTAGAATAACTGGCTTGCCGAACTCTTTCATTAAATGAGAATATTCTCTCATTACCTTCTTTTCAAAATCCAACATCGCTTGCCATCCCATAGTGATTTCCGTCGGCCCCATGCCTGGTCGACCGAGACCATGTAGAATTAAAGCATCCACTTGTGGTGATTGGAGGATCTCGCGCGCAATCTGAATCACGTTTTCAGCGGATATGTTAAGTGGACCCGCAGCACCTAAATCAATTGGATTCAGAGTGGAAGCCCTCATAGGCATTCCCAACCTCCGCAACTTTCGCTGCAATTTCATGCTCAACTCCGGCACTTTCAGACCCTTTTCTTCAAGTGTATCGGTGAGTACAACCCCCCAAGAACCACCAATTGTCACGATTGCCACTCGATTCCCTTTCATAGAGGGAAAATCTACAAAAGCGTAGGCCAATGGAATTAAATTTTCGATAAATGGAGATTGGATGACATTGAGCTGGCGAAATAAGCTGTCGTAAATCCGAGCGTTCCCAGCTATTGCACCTGTATGTGACCTCGCGGCGCGGGTACCATTAGAGGTGCGACCTGCCTTATAAACGATTATAGGCTTTCTCTTAGAAACCCTAGCTGCCACCTCACGAAATCTCGCTATGTCCCGAATACCCTCCAGATACATGATTATTACCCGTGTTCGTGGATCATCTGCAAAATACTCCAAAAAATCGGTAGCTTGAAGGTCACATTCATTACCGGTGTGAATGAATTGCCCCACGCCCATCCTATTTGAGTAGGCGCTAGAGAGTAGATCGTAAAAAGCGTATCCTCCTTGGCAAATGGCGGTAACATAGGAGGGAAAAAAGAGTTGAGCTGGCGATGCAGCAGCATTGAAGCGATCGTGAAGATTAAATGTGCCGCTCACATTTGGTCCCAGAAGACGCACGCCGTATCTGCGAGCCAGCGAAGAGAGCTCCTCCTCTTTTTTTCGGCCTTTAGCTCCAGTCTCAGCGAATCCCGCCGTGATAATGATAATACCTCGAACCCCTTTCATAGCACAGGCCTTGATTATATCGGGAACTGATTCAGCTCGAATTGCAAGCACTGCTAGATCTACCTTGTCTTGTATCGAAGTGATATCTGGAAAGGCCCTAATTCCAGCTACGGTGTTGGTTCTCCGAGTGATGGGATATATCCTTCCCGGAAACTTCCAGGTTAAAAGTGCTCTCATTATAAATGAACCCCAGGAGATTGGTCGATCTAATGCCCCAATTACTGCAACACTCTTGGGTTTGATAAAAACCTCAATTTGTTTTCTATCTGTTGCCTTCAAAACTCTCTCTATATTAAATAAAGTATTGGAAAAGAAATCTTAAAAGCATAAGTTGAACAGTCCAATAAGTATAGCTTGAAAATTATACATAACGTCATAAATAATGCCGTATAATAATATTAACGAAAAGGCTTTTGATATCAGTTATAGCCAATAATAATGGGACAATAGCCATTAAAATACTTACCCGGTCTTAATAAAATATACGGTGATTTTTGAGACTCTGTATATAGCTTAATGACATGTTTCAAGATATATAATTTCGGATAATATGCTGCAAAGAAGTTTGTTTTTCCTCATATCGGGTGTGATGAGATTTTTCTTGTAGCTGATTGCAATAGTCGCTCAGGTGGTAAAAGTAACTTAGGCTTAATCTTTGCTGGGAGAGGATACTTGTTAGGGTGATGAAGGCATGCATTCCCACCTGCCTCATTTTCATTCAAAAATCAGGAAAAACAGTTTGCAGGATAATGCAGATCGACATATTTCGATGCATTTTTTCGATGGTCCTTCGGTTCCCGAATGTAAGGTATTAGGAAAATGATATCCGTATAATGTTGCCAGCTAGATTCTCTATTGCTTCTTCTTATCGACGAGAAACTATCTTGCCTCAGGAATTGGTATATTCAGATTACCTTCTCATTTCGCTTTCTCCAAATCCAAAAGGGCATAACAAGCTCTGCAAAGGCGGCGTGTTATAATATTAATTACTTTACACCTGAGACATTCTCTTTCGATTTCTTCCCTGACTCTGATCGTAAGTCCTCTCGGCATGAAGAGAATAACAAGTATTACAATTAAACTACAGATTAACGTTCGCAGTTCAGGTATAATTCGTAAAAACTCTGTAAAAGGCCACAGAAGATAAACCCCTACTATTGGCCCACTGATAGTTGCCATTCCCCCGAAAACTGTCCACATAATTGGTTGAAACGAGAACGATAGGTCCAACAGTGAAGGACCGGCAACACGTAGCAAATGGGCATATAGACTTCCGGCAAGCCCAGCAAAAAATGCGCTTATACTAAAAGCCAATAGCTTATATTTCGTTGTGTCAATGCCTGAAGCCCGCGCTGTAATTTCATCCTCGCGAATAGCATGAAAGAATATCCCCAATCTGATAATTGTGCTTCTAGCGTCGGTGAGCTTCCACATGACAAGTGCAGAGCCTATCATTATAAAGAGTGTAAGGTAATAATCAAATAGTCGAGAAGTTGAAAGACGGGCTATTCCGGAGACCCCCAATTCGCCACCAGTAAACTCGGAGAAAGCATAGACAACCCCCGTAAGGATTATCGGTAAACATAAGGTAATCAAAGCCAGATAGATGCCTCTTAATCTCAAAGCCGGAAGCCCGACAACTAACCCTGCCGGCACAGCTATTATAGCGCCAATAGGTATCGAAGCCCAGGGCGGTAAGCCAAGCCTTAGATTCAGTAGACCTGCACTATAGGCGCCGATCGCAAAGAAGGCACTATGCCCCAAACTTAACTGCCCGGTGAAGCCAGACAGAAGGTCCCAACTCGCAGCGAAGATGGCAAATACATTGGCAAAGATAAGAATACGCAGAATATAGGGGTCTTGGGTAACCAGCGGTATAAAGAATAGCAATAGAAGAGCAAAGAAAGCTATTGCTCGTCCTGGAATAGCTAATACATCCCCTTGCCAGTTTTTGTACAGCCGATAAGCATAGGCTCTCACTATAATCTCTCCTCCTCAAAAGCTATACCAAATAGACCTTCGGGTCTTATTAAAAGCACTGCTATTACAATTGTCAAAGCAACTGCACCTTTTATAAAGCTACCCGTAGGGACCAGGAAGACAACCATAGCTTCAACAAGGGCTAAGATAAAAGCCACGATGATGCTTCCTTTAATACTTCCTAAACCCCCAAGGACGACCACAGCTAACATGATTACGAGTGGATCCCACCCCATGGCGGGAGATAAGACATATATCGGGGCTACCATTGCCCCAGCTATCCCGGCTAAGGCTGCTCCTAACCCCATACCTGTGAAGTACATCCTTCCCACATTTATTCCCATTACATTGGCAATCTCCCTGTCTTGAGCAACGGCTCTAATAGCCAGACCTGTTTTGCTTTTATAGATGAAGGCCCACACACCAACTAAACAAACTGAAACAACTCCCAATGTCAAGAAATATTGACTTGGGATATGGATGCCAAGCAGTGTTACTAATCCTGGAATAAAAGGCGCAAGCGTGCGATAATGACTGGTAAATATCAGAATAACGATTTCTTCAAGAACCAAAGCGAAACACAGGGTTATCAGTATCACAGCTGTATGATGCACTTCTATTCGCCTAATGAATAATTGATAGGTAATTATTCCAATCGCGGCTACGAGGATCGTTGTTAGGGCGATTGATAAGAGGATGTTTAGATGCAACAAGGAGATAAATATGTACATGAAATAAGCGCCCACCATAAGAAATGCCCCTTGTGCCAAGTTCACTACTCTGGCTACCCCAAACATAAGGGACCAGCCCAATGCCAAAAGGGCATATATAGCTCCGTTCGTTACTCCCCAAATTGCAATTTGTACAATCATAATAACCTGCCCAAGATACACTTGATCAACAAAAGACAAAACGCTTAGATAAACCCAAAACAGATAGCTGAAACCAGTAATTTCCGGTTAGATAATTGCATATGATTTACAAAATAATGTTAAAAAAAT
>CAYRFN010000112.1:0-12436 GCA_964423495.1 uncultured Desulfobacteraceae bacterium | reverse complement strand
TTGACCCAGTCCGAGTCCGGGTCTTTGGTAATCACGCAGTGGGCTGTCCCGAAATAACGCCCCCCGTCCATGGGAAAAAACTTGGGCACGGGAAATTTAAACAGGTCCACCTCGTCCCCTATCATCTTGTTTTCTTTGCACGGCCCGGTCTTTAACAGCTTGGGTGGGATCTTCCTGCTCCCTATTTCGACCCAGTGCCTCATAAGCTCAACCAGTGGGGTCTCCTTGGGCATGCCCATGATAATGGCGAGCCTTTCCGTGGTCGTGCAGGTGCTGGTGATAATGGGCCAGTCATAACCCTTTACGTTCTCAAAGAGGAGAGCGGGCCCCTTTTTCTCCTCATTGAGCTTGGCAATATGGGAAAGCTCCAGATCCCAGTCTACTTCCGCCTTGATTCTGTGAAGCTGCCCCTCCTCTTCGCATTTGGCAATAAAATCCCTTAAATCTTTCATGTTCTACTCCTTTCTAAAAATAAGTTTCCAAGATCGATATTCCTCTTTCTGATCTCTACATCTTTAATAATACGTTGGAACGCCCATGATCGACCGGCTATTTCCCTGATTTTTAGAGCAGACATCCTCTTTGTGGCTCCAGCGGTCTTCTTCGGTATTTAGAATTTGACCTTTATCGTGGATAACGCCTTTTCCATCAGTAGCTCGTAACCGCTCTTATTCCCGATAACGGGAGCCTTATTGCGCTGACTCCACACTGACTCAGCGCGGCTTTGTAAGATATGAACATTTTCAGGAAAGGGAAAGTCCTTCTCAATGGCCCACTCGATGTCTTGAGGGCAGCCATAGTGCCTCTCAATATTCTTAGCTATCCTTACCAGCTCTTTTATCTCCCTATCCTCCAAACAGGGTTTTTCTTGAAGCTCTGGAACTACATCGGCGTTTACCGCCTCACACTTCTCAGGGTCAAATACGCATTCGATGTTTTTGGTAAATATGTTCCTTTCATTTATCTCAAGCATGACTTTATCTACGATAAACTGATCGGGGGTTAGGGCGCCCGACACCACGCTCTCTCCCAGTCCCCAGCTGCCTTCAATAACGATCTTGGATCGGTCGCCATTAAGCGGGTTAAGCGTGAACATGACTCCGGCGGTCCTTGAATTCACCATTTTTTGCACTATGGGAGCAATGATAGCTTTGGCGTGTTCTACTCCCTTTGTTTTACGAGTGGAGGCTGCCCGCGCTGACCAGACGGAAGCCCAACACTTCTTCACGTTAGCCACTATAGTCTGACCCCCGCACAAATAATAATAGGTGTCCATCATCCCCGGGAAAGAGGATATTGGGCTTTCCCTGACAGCGACCGATGATCGAACGGCCACGAAAGGCTCCGTCTCATCTTCCAAAAGACCCTGGTAATTTTCAATGATCTCTTTTTCGATCTCCGGGGGCATTTCAGCACTCTCGATCAGTGAACGGATAGTGTCTGTTTTTTGCTGAAGGTCTTGAAAATCCTCGTAATCAATGCCCCGGGCTATCTCCGCTATCTGCTCGTCAAGATTGTTGCGTTTCAAATGGGTGGAAAACGCATCTGCAATCACGCAAAATCCCTTCGGAACATTGAGCTTAAGACTTGTTAATTCACCCAGATGAGATGCCTTGCCACCGCATTCCTGAGACATATCCTTGTTTATCGCGTCAAATTTCTTTACGAAAATAGTCATTTCCAACCTCCCAATAACAATTGGGGGAACATTTAATACACCGTCTTTTTAAGGGAATCATTCGCCCCTCCCTTTGGTCCTCCTCTTCAAGATAACGTCCGGTGCCGGAGAGCCCTTTATTAGCTTTTGATAAGGCCATCCAATAGGGCAAAGCAAAGAGTTCCGTTAGGCGGTTCGCTCAAGAATAGTGACGACGCCGGTATCGCCGTCAACCCGAATGATGTCCCCTGTTTTAATCACAGAGCTGGCGATTCCCGTGCCGGTCACTGCCGGCAGATTGTACTCCCTGCACGTTATGGCGCCGTGGCTTGTCAGCCCGCCGATATCCGTAACCGCGGCCTTAAGCTTGGTGAACACGGGCGCCCAGGCAGGGTTACAGTTGGGGCATACCATAATCTCGCCATCCTCAAGGGTTACGATCTCTTCGAGGAGCTTAAGCACTCGTGCTTTTCCCTCAATGATTCCTGCCGAGGAGGCACAACCCCTAATCTCAGTGACATCTTCGGGCGCCACATCCGATCCCTTGAGCCAATCCTTTACCGTTTCGGTTGTGATGCCCCATAACATAACCGTGAACGGTTCGGAAACCTCTTCAGGTGGTATTCCCAGAGCAGGCACCGGATTCCATTTCCTGGCTGCCTCAAGTATCTTCTGCCGTTTCTCCGCCTTGTCCATATAGTGGCGACCTCTCACCGGGACACCTTCACCCAGGGCCCATCCAAGTACCAGCTCCTCTATCATTTCAGGCACTTCAAATCTGTTGAACATGAATATATCATCCACTTCCTTTAACATCCCTTGTTTAACGAAGAGTTTGCCGATCCGCCTTATCTTGTCCCACCATATGGTATGGAGCCAGTGCTCTACCCAGAAGAGGTGGTCTTCAGCGAATCGATATATTGCCCGAACAATCTTATAGGCATCATTAAATGCTTTTTTGTCTTCGTCGGATGCTATCAGCTCGCGGTATTCGGCGACAATGTTTTCCCTTTGCTGACTTATGTCATCCAGCGATCTCTCTATCGTCTCTCCTTTGTCCAGCCTCTCAACATAGCTCTTCATATAGGTAAACGGGATGTCCAGCTTGTTGAGCCAGCTCCCCTCGTAATGGAACCATCCACTGCCGCATGATATAAAAAACCACGGGTCTTTGATTTCTTCCAGGTCCGCGAGCCATTTTTTCCCATCTTCTGTCTTCGTCAGCTTGGCTATCTTTTGCTCGGCAGAGGCATCGCTTTTTAGAATATCACCAACGTCGCGGGAGGCTGCAGCCAGCCTTGACAACCGGCAGAGCTCCGCCTCGGGGCGGAACATCGATACGTCAGCGCCTGCCACCATCTTGGCAATAGCACTCTCGCTAATCCCTGGAAAAAGCTTCTTGGCTACATCAGCGAACATCAGGTAGGCCAGGTAGGTCAGGTTTAACATTTCGAAGTGATACTGCCAGCCTTTAAACATTTGATTGACCAGATTGTTGAATGCCTCGATTAGATCATAAGTGGCGTAATAACCTCTAGGAACCGGTAAAACGAGCTCTTCGGGTACAAATTTAGGCAATTCAGGTATTTGTACAGCCTTCATTTCCCTGCCCAGGGCCTGAAACTTATCAATCCATTTGTCCCACAGCTCATCATAGTGTTCAAACACATAGAAGGCCCGCTTCCCAAACAGTGCCGCCTTCTCCTCTATAATCTCCGGAGGTGGTGAATCCACGGGGGTGATGTACATGTAGCACCCCACCATTCTCTGTGCAATCCCCTGGGCCGGTGGTATACAGAATACCCTCGTGGTATATTGGGATAGGGACATCTGCCACGCTTCATGGAATATAAGGTCAAGCGGTGGCATAGGCTCCGGATCGTGTATCTTGTCCTGATACCAGAACTGGCTCTTTTCCCAGTCCTCCCTATCCTTTGAAAACAGATAGTGGGATGGGTACATCTCTTCCCAGCCGTCAAGTTCGGGCGGGGTTTGAAACTCGTGAGGATCTGGAAATCTTCCCGCTTTTTCCTGTGCCATTATTATCCCTCCTTTTTGTCAAAGGTTGATTATTTAATCATTGAACCAGCCAATAATGATCTAAAGGATAAAAAAGTTAAAAATACGTAACGCACATATAAGAAAATAAAATCAGCGGCAATAGACAACAGAGAGTGAATTTCTGATATCAGATAACATGAATAGGCCAGGATTGGAGGTGATGAATAAGAATGATGATCACGCTAATCAAATACAAAATGAAATATCTAACCTTACAAAAATATTGTCAAATTCTTTTTTATTATGGTATATATAAATTTTAGTTATGGGCTGCAATACTCCATAAAATTTATTTAAGATAGGAGACTTGGAGACTTTAGGGACAAAGGAGATGCGTTTTAATGGGATCGGTTTTAATCCACATTAACTCGCAGGCCTGGCGACTAATTCTAACAGGGACTGGTAAGTCTTGGTGTTGCGAACGAAACCCATAATACCCTGCGGTGCCAGTAACATGATGCCGATCAATATGATGCCCTGTATGATCAGGCTGATTTCAGCATATCTGGCTAACAGGAAGTGCAAAAAGACAACGATAATCGTTCCAACAATTGGTCCCTCTTCAATTCCTTCCCCCCCTATGACGGTAGCGAGTATGATCGTGATTAGCCACCGTATACTGAAGGCGCTGGCTGGCTCTATATATCCATGGTAAATGTATAAGATTGCCCCGGCTATTCCGGTTAGGAAGGCGGCAATGACAAAGGAGTACAACTTTAAGTTGAAAACGTTTATCCCACAACTTGCAGCAGTGCTATCGTTATCACGGATTGCAGCCAGCCCCCTTCCTAGTTTTGAACGCAAGATATATCGCATAAGGAAAATTGATGCAATTCCAATAGCCAGAGCAAACCAATAAACCTGCGACTGGGAAACCCCAGAAAGCCCCTTCACCGCATAGCCCGCACCCCTGCCATATGTCGCCCCTCCAACAGGTTTCCAAAGCAAAAACACAAACCTCAATATTTCAGGTACAACGAGTGTGCCGATAGCGAAATAGATACCTTTCAGCCTGAAGACAGGAATAGATATGAGCATAGCAAATAGTGCTGCTACTATACCTCCAAATACTATTCCGATATAGTAAGGCAAACCCAGCCATGTCATTACTGTCATGGTGTACCCTGCCAGCCCGATAAAGGCCGCCGGACATAGACATATCAGCCCACTGTAGCCAGCAAGCAAATTCCACATGTTTGCCATAGCCAAATAATTAAAAAAGAGAAAGAGGTAAAGGAGCCAAGCGCGAGGTACTCCTATTATCGGAAACAGTGCCAGCACAACTATGAGCGCTATTAACGGTATTAATCCCCCTTGCAGTCGAGGAATGGCAACTTTCATGTTCCTCCTAACGGCCAAATATACCTCGTGGTATCACAGCTAATACGAAAAGCACCATAGTGTAAGCAACAAGCATCTGAGCAGCAACACCAAAGAAATGTCCACCAAGGGTTTGTGCTAAGCCAAAGGCTATACCCCCTATAAATGTACCCGCTATGCTACCCAAACCTCCCAATACCACAACACCAAGGGCAATGATCAGGAAGGGCATTCCTGATGTCGGGTTAAAGGGAAAAGTCAATCCAAGAAGTACACCGGCAATAGCAGCCAGTGCCATGCCGATAGCGAAGGTGTACGCGTAGACTCGGTTAGTGTTTATCCCCATCAGATGAGCCGCTTTCCTGTCTTGGGCCGCTGACCTAATAGCCATGCCCAGATATGTTCTCCTAAGGAATTCACGGAGGAAAAGCATGACTGTTATGGCGACAATAAAATTTAACAGATACACCAGCGGGACACTAATTGGGCCGGCACTAAAACTTTTAAGGGCGTAGGATGTTGTCAAACCCCTGGACATTGGCGTCCAGATAAGTTGGTATGCGTTTTGCAAAATTATAGATATCCCAAAAGCAATTATCAATGTGGCGTCCATTGATATTTTGAAGGCCCGGTTCAGGAGATATTTTTGAATAGCAAAACCAAACCCAAACAATAGGGGCATTCCTATGATTAAGCTCAGAATAGGGTCTACCCCGAAAGAACTCATTATGGCGTAAGCAAAGTAGCTGCCCAATATGACCAGATCTCCGTGGGCTATGTTCATCTCCTTTACCACCCCGAAAACGAGTGATAGACCCAGCGCAATTACCGCGTATAACCCGCCCAACAGAACACCCATCACTACAGGTGTAGATAAATCAGCTAATAAGGTCATCTGCAACCCATCCTATTCCAGTTCAGGCTCCAAAGTAGGCTTTTTTAACCTTGTCCTCCTCCCGAAGTTCCTCTACGTTGCCGCTCAAAACAACCCGCCCTGTTTCCATAATGTAGGCCCTGTCCGCCTCTGTAAGGCTTCGCCTTACATTCTGTTCCACAAATAGAATAGTAATGCCCCTTTCCCTAATTTCCCTCAAAGCTCTATACAGTTCATTCACCAATATGGGGGCAAGGCCAAGGGACATTTCATCAAAGAGCATAAGTTTTGGGCTTGACATTAAGCCCCTGCCTATCGCTAACATCTGTTGCTCTCCCCCACTTAGTGTTTTAGCCAGTTGAGTTTTCCTCGCTTTTAGTACAGGGAAGAGCTGTTGAACCTTTTGGAGATTTTGTGCTTTCTCGGACCTTGCCTTACGATTGTATGAACCAATTATTAGATTTTCCAAAACGCTCAGGTCGGGAAAAATCCTTCTTCCTTCTGGAACTTGGGAGATGCCAAGATCCACTATATGGAAAGGTTCTGATGCGGAGATATTCCTGCCCTCAAATTCAATTCTGCCCTTAGCCGGATGCACTAAGCCAGATATTGTGTCCAGCAGGGTAGATTTACCTGATCCATTGGCGCCAATGATAGCGACAATTTCTCCGGGTTGAACTGACAAAGACACATCCCACAAGGCCTGGAAGCTCCCATGAAATGCATCAATATGGCTAACCTTCAGCAATGTTGCTTCAGACATTTCCTCGCTATGTTTTTACATCTTAATTCGATGCCAAAAACACCTCCCGCTTATGCAGACTCACCCAGGTAGGCCTCAATTACCTTCTTGTCTTCCATTACCTCGTTCGGTGAGCCTTCGGCGATTTTCATGCCTTTATCCATCACGATAATCCTATCCACGGCCTTCCTCATTACTCTCATAACATGCTCGATCAATATAAATGTTATGCCCATTTCACGTACCCGTTGTAAGATCTCTAACAGCCGTGGTGTTTCCTCTTCAGTTAAGCCCGCAGCCACTTCATCAAGCAACAGTAGTGTTGGATTGGTGGCTAGAGCTCTCGCTAATTCAAGCCTTTTCAGAGTTATCGATGCCAAATCTTTAGCAAATACATCTTTCTTTTCCAAAAGATCTACCATATCAAGTATTTTAAGGGCCTCAGTTTCGGCGGCAGCTTTTCCAATTCCTCTTCCATATTCGGCCGCCACTATGATGTTTTGTAGAGCCGTTAAATTGAGAAAGGGCTGAGGAATCTGATATGTACGAGCAATTCCAAGATGGCAAATTTTATGTGGAGCCAAACCCGTGATATTATGCTTCTTAAACTCTATTGTCCCAGCGGCTGGATTGTATACACCTGATATGATATTTAGCAGTGTAGACTTGCCAGCACCGTTTGGACCCATCAAGCCTAGGACTTCGCGTGCCTGAACATCAAAACTTAGGTCCCATATTGCCGCCAACCCCCCAAAATGCATATTTACTTTTGTTACTGAAAGAATCGGTACTTCCATTACCACCCTTCCTACCATTTGTCTGTCTTCGTCCATCGGCTAGAAATTAACGGCCACCGCGTTTCTTTAATAAATTCCGGCTCAGCCAAATGGGCATGTCCTTGCAGTTGCATCAAACAGGGCTTGGCCTACACGCCAGCCCAAGCCCTGTTTGATTTATTCGTCCTTGTTCTATTCGTAAGGCATAGGGAATATCAGATCAGCCGTCGCCGGTATATTGTCGTTAAAGGAGAAGACTATCGGTGCTTCCCATTTCCATGGTTTATCGGTCTTCCGCCACTGGCCAAATTGCACGTTGAAGCGGTGAAACTGTGTTTTTTTGTCAAACGCGATACGCCCATACATTGAATTCATATCGGTTTCACCTAAGGCTTTATTAACTTTAGCTGGGTCAAGTGTGCCGGCTCTCTTAATGGCATCAAGTAGTACCTGAACTGACATATAAGACCAGCCTATACCCTGGTTCAATGGCTCTCCGGTCTTTTTAAACCATCGTTCCACCAGCGATTGTGGGGTTGTGCCCCCAATACCAATGGCACCTTTAATAGATGGATCCCAGAAAGTTTCCATACCGACGCCGTGCGGTAGGTCACCGCCCCAGGATTCTACATCACGATAGAAAAGTGCTGCCCTTGTTGCGAAAACTATCTTGGGCTTAAAGCCCAGCGTACGAGCTTGTCGCCACAAAATCCCATAATCAGGCGCAGGACAATTGCCCCAGAGTATTTCACAACCATACTTCTTCCACTCCTGTATCACGGACGTGAAGTTAGTAGTTCCTGGAGGAAATATGCCAAATTGATCTTGGGCACGGTAACAATCATAACCTGCATCTTTTGCAAGTCCGGTAAATGCCATGTACCAATTTCTACCGTCCGGGTCATCAGCGCCAAAGGCAGCTACTTTCTTGTTGGTCTGGTTAGCGTATGCGCCCAGCGCACCGAACCATGTAGGCACCATCAAATATCCTTTTTTACCTTCCCGAAAATCTCCTGGCGGAGGTGGAGTGCCTATGGCAAAACCATACGCCCAGGTGTATGTCCAAGTCGGCGTAACTGCCCCTTTTATACCCTGCCAAGATTCAAAAGGACCGACTCCGGTGATGTAGGGGATCTTATATTTCTGAGCCATTGTAGCCGCACCTTGGCGCATATGTGGCGGACACAGACCCTCTACAAGGAAGTTTACCTTTTCGCGGACAATCAAGTGTTCGGTAAGACTCGCTACCTTGAGCATGTCGCTCTGGGTGTCACGGGTTATCAATCTGATGGGTATTTTTTTTCCATACTCTTTTACGAATACTCCACCCTGTTTGTTGATATCCTCGATAGCCGCTTTCGTTCCAAATACACCCTGGCCAAAAGCTGCATAAGGACCCGTGAAGCCCTCAGTAGCACCTATAAGGATTTCTTTAGGAATCTTTTTGGCTGGCTCTGATAGTACCGACTTAGCGCTACCGCCGAGAACCATAGCGATTAACAGGATACCTATTAAAAGAGCAAAAAAATGTCTATTCATCATTCGTCCCTCCTTTCTTAGGGTTTCAAAGCACGTTATCCGTAGCCTCTGGTTTACCTTCCTTCGATAATCACCTCCCTTCGTGTCTGTCATTAGGCCTTCGCCCCTTTGATGAAGCTTGTGCGGTTCCGTTTATCCTTAAAATCATAAAACCCATCCGTAACACTTAATTTTCCCTAAAACAAGTTAATTAGTGAGGATTTGGAAACCTTGCTGCCTTTTCTTTTGCTATTCTTATCCTTAGAGAACGCGATTCTGATATCAAATAACGCGAAGAGGCCAGGATTAGAAGTAACGAATTGGAATTGGAATTATATTAATTAAAGATAGAAATAAATATCCAACCTTATAAAAATGTTGTCAAATTCTTTTTTATTATGGTATATATAAATTTTAATTATGGGTTATTATAGTCCATAAAATTTATTTAAGATAATATGACTAAGATATGGCAAATTTCAACCAGTTGAGGGTCTTTCATCAGGTAGCAAAAAATATGACTTTTACAGCAGCTGCCAATAAACTTTTCATCACACAGCCTGCTGTTACCGCCCATATGAAGCTGTTTGAAGATTATTGCGGTCTAAAATTTTTTAAAAAAAGGGGTCGGAAAATCTATCTGACCTCAGAAGGAGAAGCCCTTTATAAATACACACAAAAAATCTTTGAATATGAACGACAAATTGAAGACCTGATCGACGACTTAAAGGAGTTGAAGCGGGGGATGTTGCGCCTTGGAACCTCAAAGACCTATGCCCGATATTTTATGCCTTTTCTGATCACCAGCTTTCGAGATGCTTACCCTCATATTAAAATTCATCTGGATGAAGGGAGTTCTTTGGATATCATGCATAGTCTGCTCGATTTAACGAACGAAGTGGCAGTCATAGCTAAGGTTGAAGATAATCCTGATATCTGTTTTATTCCCTTCAGCCGGGAGGAACTGGTTCTGATATTAGCGCCGGAACACCCACTGGCAGGGAAAAGATATGTCACCCTTGCCGAATTGGCGGAAGAACCGATCATCGCAAAAGAGAAAGGATCTAAAACGAGGAAATTGGTCAATACCTTATTTAATGACCATGGCATCTTTCCAGAGATCTTGGTGGAAACGAGCAATGCGGAGTTTATTAAGCACCTCGTTCAGAGAGGAGAAGGTGTCTCTTTCGTTGTAAGAGAAGTCGTAGCGCTTGAACTCCAGGAAAAAAAGCTGGCTACTGTCCCAATTAAAGGCCAACGGATATTCCTGGATGTAAGCATAGCCTATCTTAAAAATCAATATCTTTCGCCGCCTGCCCAGGCCTTTCTTGATATTCTTCTAAGAATAGCCCCAAAAGAAAAGCCCGGCCAAGGAATCAGGAATATTATGGACAGGATGCTGGCTGAGTGGAAATAGGGGCGAAATTCCTTAAGTGCTTTGGAAGGGGGTCATATTGATGAAACCATTAGGAATGTTTGATGTGATCGTGGTTGGAGGCGGGCCCGGCGGCTCAGTGGCAGCAAAAAGATGCGCTCTGAGGGGGTTCAAAACGCTGCTCTTCGATGTGACGCTTTAGGACCTTACCCCCTCAATGGCACAGGCCTTTTCTTTTGATTCGACAAAGGGCGTTCTGGTCTCTGATATGAGGAAACAGAGTCGTGCGGAAAGAGACGGATTAGAACGTGGAGATATCATTGTGGAGGTTGGGGGACAAGCAGTTGACGGCGTAAGCTCTATGAGGAACGCCTTCAAGGAGATTAAGGACCCTGTGGAGGCCAGGATTTTCAGAAAGGCCCAAATCATATCTATTACTATTCATCCTTATTAGAAAAAGGGGACTTACAGAAGACGATCGCTTCCTAAAACACTTAAACAAATCTCATATCCCACCCCCTATCAATTCAATAAACCTTACCAACTCTACCTCTACCCATTTTGTACGCAATAAATCAGTCTTGATAGTGAATGGAGTTCATCCTAAAAGTGATGGTAATGGCACCTTTAAAGGTTCCATTCCACCTTAGGCGGAGATGCTCGCATACGGTAAAGGATAATGAGGAGTGTTGATTTGGGCATCTCCGCTTCTTCAATCTTTGCCCGTGTCATTCTGGGGTGCGCAGTTAGGGTTACCGCTGCGAGTGAATATCGGGATTGCTTTCATTATTAGCCTTAGCAACACTGCTGGTGATGGGATCTCCTGGAGTTGGCACCTCCTGGTACAAGTACCTTACTGCCCCTATCCCCGATCCCGAGGGTGAGCCAGCCACCCCTTCACATTTAAGGTTTTCGAGGCCTCCCCAAAAATAAAAAGGGGGCACGTTCGTGCAGAACGTGCATCGTTCTCATTGGTGCTTGATCGTATGCGGTTTCTCACGAATCGTCTGAA
Source organism: uncultured Desulfobacteraceae bacterium (assembly GCA_964423495.1). GTDB lineage: Bacteria > Desulfobacterota > DSM-4660 > Desulfatiglandales > Desulfatiglandaceae > CAYRFN01. Next base: position 1,101 of record CAYRFN010000112.1, on the reverse strand, counting down.
ACGTTAGTACAGGATATTTTGCAAAAATCCGTAAAGCAAGCTCTGCACGAACGTGCCCCTCTACTTAAGACTTATTTATCGCTCTTTTCTGATATTTTCTGGACAGAGCATCTCAAAGATTTCAGGTTTGGGAAGCCTGAAATGGGATCGGCATCGTCGAGAGGGGTGAGCTCGTTCGCACTGGCAACTTCCCAACCTTGCGGAATATGTATGGTGTCGGGACGGATGTTATTGGTAAGATGGGCCTTGAGTTGAATCTTTCCGTTTGCAGTTTGTACCTCTGCCATCTCTCCCTTGGATAAACCACATTGGCTGGCGGTATGTGGATGGATTTCAAACATGGGTTCTGGTGCCATCTTTCTGAGCTTTGGAATATCACGGTACTGCCAGTGCAGATAACAGAGGAGATTGCCGCCCGTAGTCAAATGCAGGGGAAACCCATCTGAGTCATCTGCCGGGTGGTGAGCACCTTCTCGAATGGGGGAAGGGTCGTATCCTAGGCTCTTCAGTTGTTCAGAGTATATCTCGACTTTGCCGGTCGGGGTGCGGAAACCCAGATCTTCATATTTTTTGTATCTTCTCTTTTCATATTCATATATCCCGCCTTTAGAGATGAGATCCCTGTAAGTGACGCCAAGAGGACTCAGGATATGGTCGATGCCATCTTCGCAGCTCTGCCAGGGGAAGTATTCGGCAAGTCCCATTTCCTGTGCCAATTTAACCCAAATCATCTGGTCCGGGAGGCCTTGGGCTGGCTCCACGACTCGCCGTCTCAAAGAGATGATAGGGAGGTTGTGGTAGACATCCACCCTATGCTCATCCCTTTCCAAAAACGTACATGCGGGAAGAACAACGTGGGCATATTTAGAATCCGGAGACTGAACCACATCGATGACCATCAAAAATTCCAGCTTCTTTAGTGCCTCACGGACAATACGACTGTCAGGCCACTCCAATGAGGTATTTCCTCCAGCTATGATCATTCCTTTGACCGGGTAGGGGTGCTCCTCCAAAATCGCTTCTGGGAGAGAGAGGGCGCGGGCCTCTTTGCGAAAGTTGCAGAACAGCGGAAACCGATCGGAGCCAATAGGTGGTGCGGCG
>CAYRFN010000111.1:0-12588 GCA_964423495.1 uncultured Desulfobacteraceae bacterium | reverse complement strand
ATAACCAGCAACCAATATTTCGTTTTCTGAAAAGAGAGCCCCATGCTCTGCCTTTCTGTTCCTGATCTATGGCTAATACCCAGGGGCTTTCGATACAATCATAGGAGGGACGACTTTCTTAATAGAGATCCCATGCCCCTTCCAAAACATTTTAAATGATCTGCACAGTTACAATTCCAGGTTTTGTAATCCGAACTCATAATTCATATAACTCGTTTAAACAACTTCTCAATCTCATAATAGGTGAAATTTCTGAATATGGGCCTTCCATGGGGGCAGTTTGTAGGCAAATCCATCTCCTCCAATTGGCTTAATAGATGAATCATTTCCTCATGACTCATCCGATGTCCCGCTCGGATAGCCCCATGACATGCCATAACGGTTAAAACTCTATCCAGGACTGCATCATCTCCCAGATCACCTTTCTCTAACTCTGTTATAAGCTCTGACAAAAATGAATCCCACTGGACATTCTTTAACAAAACCGGAACCGACCTGAGCAAAAAAGTATTTCCCCCAAAATGATCGAGTTCAATACCAAAACGTATGAACTGGTCCCCCTTCTCGAAGACAATACTCTTCTCTTTCATGGTTAGGTCCAGCCTATGCGGCACAAGCAAGGTCTGGGCCTCAATCTTCGAGTCCTGAAGACCTTTTTTAAGATTTTCATAGACGATCCTTTCGTGGGCCGCATGCTGATCAGCTATAAGGAGCCCTTCTATTGTCTGACACAATATGTAGGTATTTCCAAACTGCCCTATGACCTGAATATCTTCCTTCACAATCGAATAATCACCAACTGGTGTCTTTACTCGCTTAACTGTTCCTTCTATGGTTTGTGTATAGTTCCAAGCAGGCTCAGACACGAAATTAAAGCTTTTCTTCTGATCAATACTTCCATTAGTCTTAAGAGGTTCTTTACCGGGAAAGGCATGAAAGGAACTCGCTAAGGCTTTTTCAATGGCGGAAACGATTATCTGAAAAACTTCACGGCTGTTGAGGAACCGCACTTCCTTTTTTGCTGGGTGCACATTGACATCTACTTTTGAAGGATCAATATTAATAAAGACTGCCGCCTGAGGGTATTGACCTTTCATAAGTCGCTGCCCATAACCTTCCATAATAGCCTTAGTCACAAACCGGTCTCGGATATTTCGGCCGTTCACATAAACAAACAAACGATCTCCTTTCGTCCGGCTGAAGTCCGAAGGCGCTAAATAGGCTCTGATCTCCACGTCAAGATCTCTTTCTTGGACTTTAATCATAGATTCAGCCACTTTCCGTCCCATCAAAACAGATAGTCTGTTTAGTTGTTGATGAGAGGCAGGTAGATTCACGACCATTTTTCCAGCTTCGTCAAGCCGAAAATTTATATCAAGATAGGGAAGGGCCGCCTTTAAGAATATATCTATGATGTAATCGGATTCTGTCTTAACAGCACGCAAGAACTTACGCCTCGCTGGCAGGTTAAAAAAGAGGTCTCTAACTTCCACAATTGTGCCTTCAGGTGCTCCAATTTCCTCAATGGCCATAAATTTTCCACCTGCAATTTTAAGCTTGTGACCGACCAACTGGTCTTTAGGTCGTGACATAATCTGCATTCTGGATACAGCCGCGATACTTGGCAGGGCCTCTCCTCTGAAACCAAGTGATTTCACGGAGAACAGGTCAGACACAGTCTCTATTTTGCTTGTAGCATGTCTTTCCACGCACAAAAGGAGATCATCTCTTGATATTCCGATACCATTATCGCTTACTTTGATTACACCCTTCCCTCCCCTTTCAATACTGATAACAATACGATTTGCTTCAGCATCAATACTGTTATCAATCAATTCCCTGACAACAGAACCGGGCCTGTCAACAATCTCCCCAGCAGCAATCTGGGTCGCTATTTTTTCCGGCAAAATTCTTATAATGTTCATATATTCATCTTAGCATGATACCGCTATCTCTATCAACACTATGATAACATTAAAAAGGGGGTTCGAGGATTCAAGGGATCAAGGGTTAATCAGACCATACCTCTCTTCTTTTGGGAATCTTCTCACTGGAATCCTTGACCCCTCGATCCCCTGAATCCTTTGGAAATCACCAACTCTTTTGGAGATGACCCAAAAGTATTGGCTGAAACTTAAGGATACAACCATATCCTCAAGAACAAGAGCAGAAAATCGATATTAAGAAATTTATATGAATCAAACAGGACACTAATGTTTTCGAACGTTAACAGTATTTTAATTAAAACTCATTATTCTTGATTTTCCCCTAATCTATGTTAATATCTCGCGAATTACTTTTCATTATGATATCTCTATAATAGATTCAACGTTTCTGGAACGCCCCCTGGATACTAACCATGGATTAGGAACAAAAAGGCAGGACATGGGGTCCTCTTTTCAGAAAACGAAAAATTGGTTGCTGGTTATTTGAGTTAAGTTGCTTCTCAGGCGGGCGGCAACTTACGGAGGTTGATGCCATAGCCACCATAAAGGCAAAGTGCTGACTTAACCCTCCGCCCGCCATAGCGCAATAATTTCCCTTAGGCCTTGCAGTTGACGCCTCGTTTTTGAAAAGAGGTCCCAATGTTCTGCCATGAATACCTGCGACTTTCTTAAAAGAAATCTCCATGCCCCTGTAACCCAAATATATTGCAGATATTAGGGACGTTTAACGAGATTTGGAATATTTGTGATGCCGGTTTTTAAAAAGAGATTCCAAGGGCCATGTCTAATCGCTAATAATTTCTTTCAAAGCGCTAAATTGTTACGATTTTCCTAAAAAAATGGATCAGAAAGATTGGCAAAAAAGAGGTGAAGGTCACAGAGAAAGGTTACGCCAGCGATTTTTAAAAGGCGGTCTGAAAAGATTTTCAGATGAAGAGGTTGTGGAATTTCTCCTCACTTTGGGTACGCCAAGAGGAGACCTAAAACTGCCCGCTCGGGAAGCCCTGAAACAGTTTGGCAGTCTTTCAGGAGTTCTATCAGCCCCCATAGAAAAATTGATAAAGATAAAGGGAATCGGTTCCAAGAATGCCCTTTACTTAAAACTTGTTCACCAGATAGCAAGAAGATACCTGAAGGACAGATCTTCTGCAAAGACTCTTTTCAGTTCGTCCCAGTCTGTCTTTGATTATCTTTTCCATTCAATGCGCGACCTGAAAAGAGAAATATTCAAAGTCCTCATTTTGAATCGTAAGAATGAATTGATTTTTGATCAGAATGTATTCTTAGGGACTCTTACGGGAAGTGCTGTCTATCCGCGTGAAATTATGACACTGGCACTTGAACACAATGCTGCTGGTCTGGTATTTGTTCACAATCACCCATCGGGTGACCCAAAACCCTCCTCGGAGGACAAAAGACTAACAAGAGACCTTGTCTGGGCTGCAAAGCTCTTAATGGTTCAGGTGCTTGATCATATCATCATAGGGCACAATACATATTATAGCTTTGCTGATCAAGGTCTTATAAAACGCTTCCAAAGCGAATATGAGCAGATCCTTAATCTACCTTAAATCCTTGACTCATTAGTAAAAAATATGAAACATAAGACGATCATTATAAACTATCACTTTTTGTAACAATTTAGATCTTTTCGAGTTCTGCGAGAGTGGCGGAACAGGTAGACGCGCTGGATTTAGGATCCAGTGGGATTTCCCGTAGGGGTTCGAGTCCCCTCTCTCGCACCAACCCCAAACTTTAGTGACTCCCTATAGAACCGACCACTAATCATAAAATGAAAAGCACATGCAAGAATCTCTTGAAAATATCAAAATAATTGTTATTTTGTTTTACAGTCTTTTATTTATGATAAGGTCTTGATAGTAGGAAAAATAGAAAATGAAAACCAGCGTGGAAGATATTAGCCCTGTAAAGAAAAAACTATTAGTTGAAATTGAATCTCAGGAGGTTGACAACAAATTAGATGATGCTTACAAAAAACTAAGTAATAAGGCTAAGATACCTGGATTTAGGCCAGGTAAAGCGCCAAGAAAAATACTTGAGATTCATTTTGGGAATCAGGTAGTGGAGGATGTTACCAGAGATCTCATTAATGAAACCCTCCCTAAGGTGATAAAAGATGTTGAGACATTTCCTCTGGGTCCACCGCTACTTGAGAAGGATTCCCTAAAGCGAGGAAAAAATTTTGCCTATTCTGCTATGATTGAGATTCTTCCTCAATTCGAACTGAAGAACTATCTGGGACTTGAGGTAGAAAAGGAGAAATTTTTAATTACTGATGAAGATGTAAAAAAACAGCTTGAGCAAATCAGGATAAATCACGGGAAACTGACCTCCATTAACCGCAATAGGCCCATTAAAAAAGATGATTATGTAATTATCGACTATGAGGGGTTTGATAAAGGGAAACCTTTAGACGGTGTTAAGTCGCCAAATTTTCTCTTGAAAGTGGGGAGCAATGATTTTCACCCTGATTTCGAAGAATCCTTGATTGGTCTCAAAAAAGATAATGAGACAGAAATAAGTGTTGACTTTGAAAACAATTATTATCATTCAAAACTTGCTGGTAAAAGTATTAACTTTAAAGTCAAAATCATTGACATCAAAGAAATGATGCTCCCAGAGCTAAACGATGAGTTTGCCCAAAACATTGGAGCAGATTTTAAAAGCCTGGAAGACATGAAGAATAAGGTGAGAGAAACTGTTGCTGTTGAAAGGGAGAAAAAAATCGATAGAGAGATGAAGCAAAGATTACTCCAGAATATATCAGAAAGCGTTGATTTTGAACTACCTCAGATCCTTGTTGAATCCGAAATAATTTCCGCGGTTGAAAACGTCAAACAAAATCTATTTAGAAGTGGATCAACTCTGAAAAAAATTGGTCTATCGGAAGAAAAGATTAGAAAGGACTTTAGGCCTATTTCAGAAAAGCATGTCAAGGAGATGCTAATCTTAGGCAAGATAGCAAAACAAGACAACATTAGTGTTGGTGAGGAGGATCTCGAGAAGGCATTTAATGAGTTGGCCTCAACAACGGGAGAGGATTATAATAACCTTCGAAAATATTATGAAAACAGGAATATTTTAGATTCCCTAAAGGAAAAATTGCTAGAAGAAAAAACATTGAATTACCTTGTTGATCATGCTAAAGTAAAGGAAGTGGAAAAGGGTATCCTTAGCCAAAACAATAAATCAGATAAGGAGAACAATTAGATCCAATGCTTATACCAATGGTTATTGAACAGTCGAGCCGTGGCGAACGTGCATATGATATTTACTCACGGCTGTTAAAAGAACGGATAATATTTATGGGAGACCAGGTACAAGATGGTATGGCCAATACCATTATTGCCCAAATGCTATTTTTGGAGTCCGAGGACCCGGATAAAGACATTTACCTTTACATCAATTCTCCAGGTGGTGTCACTACCGCCGGTATGGCTATATATGACACCATGCAGTATATTAGGCCTGACGTCGCTACAATCTGCATGGGGCAAACCACCAGCATGGCAGCGTTGCTTCTGGCTGCTGGGGCCAAAGGTAAGAGATATGCCCTTCCCCATTCCAGGATCATGATTCATCAACCACTTGGCGGCATGCAAGGGCAAGCTACAGACATAGATATCCATGCTAAAGAAATATTAAGAGTACGTGAGACCCTTAATCAGATTCTGGCAAAACATACGGGCCAAGATATTAAAAAGATTCGTGAAGACACTGAACGAGACTTTTTCATGAGCAGTGAAGAGGCAAAAAAGTATGGAATTATAGATAAGGTTATAACGACAAGAGAAATGCAAGAGGAACTAACCAAAAAATAAGGATAATATAATATGCCAAAAAACAATAGCTCCAGTGACGATCTGCTTTGTTCCTTCTGCGGAAAGAGTCAAGAGGAAGTAAAAAAGCTCATCGCAGGTCCATCAGTTTATATTTGCGATGAATGTATTCAGCTCTGTGATGAGATCATAGCTGAAGAATACAGTCAAGAAAGTAAAGATGGCACTACACAGCAATTACTAAAGCCTTCTGAGATAAAGGATGTCCTTGACCAATACGTAATTGAACAAGATACTCCAAAGAAGATACTTTCCGTGGCCGTTCATAATCACTATAAACGTATCAACACCAAAATTGATATGGAAGGTGTTGATATTGAGAAAAGTAATATCTTATTGATTGGACCCACTGGGTCAGGCAAAACGCTTCTGGCACAAACCTTGGCCAAAATCCTGAAAGTTCCATTCACAATCGCTGATGCCACAACCCTGACAGAGGCTGGGTATGTTGGCGAAGATGTTGAAAACATCATTCTAAATCTAGTTCAGATGGCAGATTATGATGTGGAAGCAGCAAGTAAAGGCATCGTATACATAGACGAAATAGACAAGATTGCTCGGAAATCAGACAGCCCATCTATTACCAGAGATGTATCAGGCGAAGGTGTCCAGCAGGCCCTTCTAAAAATTATTGAAGGGACTTTAGCCAACGTTCCTCCCAAAGGAGGAAGAAAACACCCGCAGCAGGACTTTGTAAAGGTAGATACGAGCGATATCCTCTTCATTTGCGGTGGCACCTTTAACGGCCTTGACAAAATAATCAGAAATCGGATCGGAAATAAATTGATCGGTTTCGAGGCTGACATTCAGGGTAAGGCAGGAAATAACATAAATGCCATAATGTCCCTTGTTCAACCAGAAGACCTAATTAAATTCGGTCTGATACCTGAATTTATCGGAAGAATACCTATCACTGCTACATTGAACGAGTTAAGTCTGGATGCCCTTGTTAGAATCCTGACCGAGCCCAAGAACGCACTTATCAAGCAATATAAGAAACTGTTTGAACTGGAAGATGTCGAACTCAAATTCACTGATGATTCACTTTTAGCCGTTGCAAAAAATGCAATAGAACGCAAATCCGGAGCTCGTGGCCTTAGAGCAATACTCGAATCTGTTATGTTGGATATAATGTATGATATCCCATCAACCCCGGGAATCCACGAGTGTGTAATCGGCGAAGAAGTCATAACAAAAGGCAAAACTCCTTTACTACTTTATGAAAACCAAATAGAATATGGTTAGAGCTATGTTAAATTCAATAAAGAATGATCAAAAATATTTATTACCCAAAGACGATAAATTCTACTATCCTCTTCTTCCACTGAGGGATGTGGTTGTTTTTCCCAATGTAGTAGTACCTCTTTTTGTAGGGCGGGAAAAATCTATCCGCGCATTAGAGTATGCTATGTCTCAACAGAAGGAAATTTTCCTGTCAGCACAAAAAGATGCGAAAGTAGATGATCCTTCTCCCAATGATATTTTTCTCTTCGGCACCATTGGTACTGTTCTTCAGCTATTGAAGATGCCTGATGGCACTGTCAAGGCCTTGATAGAAGGAAAAGAAAGAGGCAAAATAGAAAATTTTATATACAAGCAAGATTTTTTTATGGTTGAAGTTAATAAGCTCTCCAGACATTATGAGATTGATCTTGAAACTAACGCACTAATGCGAACTATTAATTCCAAGTTTGAAGAATATGCCAAACTAAATAATAAAATCAGCCAAGAAATCATCATTTCAGTGACTTCTATTGAGGATCCTGTCCGGCTTGCAGATACTATAGCAGGTTACCTTGCTTTGAATGTACACGATAAACAAGAAATTCTTGAAATCGAAGATCTGAATAATCGTCTGGAAAAATTATTTGAAAAACTTAGTAATGAAGTTGATATTCTTCAACTTGAGCACCGCTTGAAAACAAGGGTCAAAAAGCAAATAGAGAAGACCCAAAAAGATTATTATCTCAATGAACAGATGCGTGCCATTCACAAAGAGATGGGGACCAAAGATGATTTTAAGGCAGAAGTTGATGAATTAGAAAAGAAGATCAAGCGGAAGAGGTTACCCAAGGAAGCACACGCCCGGGTCAAGCAGGAATTTAAGAAGCTTAAGATGATGGCACCCATGTCTGCAGAGACCACTGTAGTGCGTAACTATATTGACTGGATCCTCTCTCTCCCCTGGTACGATAAAACAAAACAAAAGCTGGATATCAAAGAGGCCCAAACAATTCTTGACGAAGATCACTATGGTCTTGCAAAGCCTAAAGAGAGAATTCTTGAATATTTAGCCGTTCAACATCTAACCAATAAAATAAAGGGACCTATCCTTTGTCTAGTGGGCCCGCCCGGGGTCGGTAAAACTTCTTTGGCCAAATCCGTGGCCAGAGCAACAGGACGAAATTTTATACGCGTTTCTCTTGGGGGCGTCAGGGATGAGGCCGAAATAAGAGGTCATAGAAGAACGTATATTGGTGCTCTGCCGGGCAAAATCATTCAATTCATAAAAAATGCAAAATCAAGCAATCCGGTATTCTGCCTGGATGAAGTAGACAAGATGAGCACTGACTTTCGTGGTGACCCCTCTTCAGCGTTGTTAGAAGTACTTGACCCAGAGCAAAATTTCTCTTTCAATGACCATTACCTTGACTTGGATTATGATCTCTCTGATGTATTTTTTATCACTACGGCCAATAATCTACCCAATATCCCCCTACCCTTGCAGGACAGGATGGAAATTATCAGACTGCCAGGTTATACGGAATTGGAAAAATTGAACATTGCAAAGTATTTCCTTATAAAAAAGCAGGTTGAGCAAAATGGCCTTACACTGGAAAACATCTCTTTTACTGACAAGGCCATCCTTAATATCATTAGAAATTACACAAGTGAAGCCGGTGTCAGGAATTTGGAACGTGAGATTTCCTCTATCTGCCGTAAGATCGCAAGGGAAGTAGTAAAAGGCAATAAAAACGACGAAATATCTGTAAAAGCACAATCTCTACATAAATACCTTGGTGTGCCCAAATACCGTTATGGACGCGCAGAAGAAAAGGACACGATTGGGGTAACTACAGGACTTGCGTGGACGGATGTAGGAGGCGAGCTACTTCAAACAGAAGTAACTATTATGCCAGGTAAAGGAAATCCCCCGTCCATTACAGGAAAGCTTGGAGAGGTAATGCAAGAATCTGCACATGCAGCTCTCAGCTATGTCCGCTCAAGGTCAAGGCAGTTAGGGCTTCCAGATAATTTTTATGAGAAAATCGATATCCATATTCATGTCCCGGAGGGCGCTATTCCCAAAGATGGTCCTTCTGCAGGGATCACACTTGCTACTTCTATTGTCTCCGCCCTTCTACGAAAGCCTGTTAACCACGATATTGCTATGACCGGTGAAATAACCCTAAGAGGAAGGATACTTCCGATTGGCGGCCTCAAAGAAAAAATCCTGGCCGCCCACCGCGGGGGTGTAAACAAGGTACTTATACCCCATGAAAACAAAAAAGATATCGAGGAAATACCCAAGAAAATTTTGAAAAAGGTCGAGCTTGTCCTTGTTGAGCATATGGACGATGTTCTGCGAGAGGCCCTGATCCTTGAGGAAGGAGAAAAGCTCTTTGTGTCTGAAGAGAAATTTAAGCCTTTCTCCCTCAAAGAAGCTGCCAAGGTAAAGGAGATACCCTCATCTGTCGTAATAGCTCACTAACAAATCCAAATCATCTTGCCAAAGGAGAATAAAGCTGTTATAGGATCATCAATTGACTTGGGCGGATAGCTCAGTGGGAGAGCATCGGCCTTACAAGCCGAGGGTCGCAGGTTCAAATCCTGTTCCGCCTACCACGGGGGCGTAGTTCAGTTCTGGTTAGAACGCCGGCCTGTCACGCCGGAGGTCGCGAGTTCGAGTCTCGTCGTCCCCGCCACAGAATACCCAAGCCTGTCCTACTGGAAACAGGCTTTTTTATTGACAGGCGTGTGTTCTAAATTTAGAATTTTAATTGGTAATGACATAGCACTGACTGCCTATTATCTATTACCATATCTTTTCAAGCCGAAAAAGAAAGGATATTTTATGACTCTTCCAGTTCTTTAAATTCTCGAAATAGCATAATCCATTGTCAAGACAAAAAATGTAGTCTGAGGTTGCGGTGATGTATGAAATCAGGACAGAAGAGGATGCAATGCTGGAGAGATATGAGAAAGGGGTGGAAGGATCAGCCTGATAAGTGATAACTCCAGCATTCTCTCACGCCGAAGATCCGCCCGGTCCTTGCCTTCGATCATGGCCACCGCTTCTCGAGCGTGCTCCAACATGTGCTGAAGGCGTACAATATCATCATGCTGTGTCATAATGTACCACTGCCTCGGCAAGGACCTTGTCACGATAGTATTTACTGAGGAACCCAGGTGTGTTAAGATCTACTTTTTTCCCGAGTATCTCACCCAGTTCAATCTCTATCCCCGCCAGCCGGATCAGACCCACACGCGTATCTGGCTCAAACTCCACTAATACATCTATGTCACTATCGTAGCGAAAGTCTTCGCGGAGTGCGGAACCGAAAAGAGATAATTTCCGAATATGGTTTTTCTTACAGAATTCAGCTATTTTTTCTCCAGGGATCTTAAAGTTTATTCTTGCTATCATGTTTGTCTCCGAAAGTTCAAAGAGAATTTCTGGTAAAAGAATAGAAATGCTGTCAAAATTATATGATAATTTTGATGCTTAGGTCAATAGCAAGAAAAATTATCTAAAAAACTAGTTTATATTTGATGCGTTTGATGTAGAAATAACGGATTATCATTAAGAGGTGAGTTATACATCTCCCTCCTCCGGGCCGGAGGCTGAACTCGCCTCCCAATTTGAAAAATCAGGCGGAGCAGGCCTCTGTTATAGATTAAAAGCCCAGGAATATCTTTCTGGATGGCCGACAGAGGAGATCTTAATTCAAATGATCACGATCAATTAAATCGGACTGTCAACAAATTAGACAATCTTGATATTTTGTGTTGTAACTCAGAGTAAATTTTTTCTCTTGTGATAATGTCTATATGATATTTTCCCAATTTTTGCCCGACCGACTTAAGAACTTTGTAACTTAGACTTGGAAGTTTATAAAGCATATAAGATATTTTTTGTGCACATATCATCTCAAGCATAAATCGCTCCTTGAGAGCAATATTGTATGATTCTAAATAATCGTAACCGCGTTCAAGGGCATTCATTATAACTTCGGAAGCTAAATGAGCCTCTTTAATGGCATAAAATATTCCCTCGCCGCTGATAGGGTCACTGAAACCTGCCGCATCACCAACTAACAATCCTTTATGGTTCGCAAATATATTTCCTTCTTCCGGCATGAAGGGAATCAAATGAGTTGATAAATGCTCAATATTATTAAAATTTGATAGGCCCTTTATTTTCAAATAAGATGTGAAGTACTGTTTAATATTTTTAATATTTTTTAAAGTTGTTAAAACACCAATAGATAAATGATCCTTCTTTGGAAATATCCAGCCATATCCATGAGGAACGACTCCAAAATCAAAATAGGCGGAGCCTTTTAGCTTATTAATTAGTTCTTCATTCTCATAATAAATTTCACCTTCTATTGCATTCATAACATTTCTACGTACTTTCAAATCAAGTAATCTTGCCACCCTACTATTAACACCATCTGCTCCAGCAACAATTTGGGTACTATAAATACCTTTTGACGTTTTTACGCTCAAGTTGCCGATTGATCCAGATAATGATTCAAAAATAGTATCTTGGTGAAGAGTAGCCCCTTCACTAATTGCCTTTCCAACCAAAAAATGATCAAATTTATCCCGCATTACCATCCCGATTATCGGATCGTTTAATGTCTTAGTAAATAAAGGCTTATTATCAACAAAAATACTTGTTGTATATGTGTAATCCTCTATAATTTCACTAATATCGAAAGGTATATTTCTAAGGGCTTTTTTCGTCAGTCCACCACCACAAGGCTTATATCGAGGAAGTGTTGCCTTTTCAATGATAAGTACTTTTACACTGCTGCGTGCCAACAAGTATCCAAGCAGCGCACCAGCAGGACCACTCCCGACGATTAATACATCATACTTTACTTTGCTTGCCATTTTACGAAAATTGTCAGAATACCCCGATCTTTAGTAGGAGAGCTTCACTTTCTTGACACCCAATACTTTTATGGGTTTACGGTTAAGTAAGTTTTTATAAACTTATCTGCTTGGCCCTTTACCGAAGACCTGATTTTATTCAAATTATAAGTTATACCAACTATTTCCCCAATTGACCAAGTAGTCGCCCCAATTACCTCAATGGGTTCTCTTACCGGATACACATTTTGTCTAAAAGCAGTATTTATAGAATAAATATATTCCTTCGAAGCTGGGAGTTTCAAAACATTGACATTCACATAAAGATATGGACTCCCTGTTGTCTCAAACCATTTATCCCTTGACAGTATCTTAATTCCCGCCCTCTGAAGTTTTAATTCCACATCTTTCCGTATAAGACTTTTGGTCAGGCCATCCTTTTCAATTTCAGAGTCTATTTTTTCAACTGATACATAAACTCCTTTAAGACCACGAAGAGACAGCCGGTTTACATTATTATCAGAAGCAAACAGAAAAGACGCTATACTTAGTTTACATAAGACAATAACAATTAAAAAGATCCAATGTTTTTTCTTATTCATAGTCTCCCTCTTTTTTTCATATCCCTAGTACTACAACGATAGTTAGGTAATTATTTAGTTGACTTTTTTGATACTACG
>CAYRFN010000110.1:0-12594 GCA_964423495.1 uncultured Desulfobacteraceae bacterium | reverse complement strand
TTTTTTGCAGGGAGAGGTGTCTTTTCACTTGACTCGCCCTTTAATGGGTGACCCCATTTACATTTACACTTATCAAAACATCGGATATGTCTGCTATCTATTAAAATAATCCTTTAACAATTTCAAGCCTTCGGTTGGAACGCTTTCACCCACGGGCTTACACCCATGGTCCTCAGCGTAAATTTTGATAGAATTGAGGTCAAATAGGAACAGCCCAACGTCATTACCCGAACTTTTTGAGAATATACGTAAAAGGAAGAAGGGTGGAATTACATGAGACCTTTTTCCTTTAATGATAGGTAGCCCTTCTTTGTGATAATAATGTGGTCCAGTATGGATATTCCAAGGATTTTGCCGGCATCAACCAGTTGATTCGTTGTGGAGATATCATCGGGGCTGGGTTTGAGGCCGCCTGATGGATGGTTATGAGCAAGGATTATGGAGGCAGCCCGATCGGATATGGCATCTACAAACACCTCTCGTGGGTGAACCTGATTTGTGTTAAGAAGGCCAACTGTCACCACCCTGTTTCCGATAACCTCATTTGCTCCATTCAAGGATATACACAGGAAATACTCCTGTTTCTTATCGGCAATATATGAGATAAGGGGCATAAGATCTTCCGCCTTTTGAATCACCACACTCTCCTTTAACAGACGCCTCCTTGCAAACTCCAGAGAGGCCATAATCTGACATGCCTTGGCAATACCTATCCCTTCTATGGAGATAAGACTATTTACATCTATCTTCTCCATATTATTATCAAGCCTCCGCAGGATGGCACGCGCCACGGTGAAGACATCTCTACCTTTAACACCGCTTCCAAGGAGAACAGCCAAAAGTTCCGGGTCTGAAAGAGCTTCCGGCCCTTTGGCGGCCAGTTTTTCTCGCGGTCTATCAAAATTGGGGATATCTTTAATATGCTTCATACAATATTCTGCTGCCAGATAGATTACCTATTCCTGGTTTTCCAGTTCAATAATCCCTCGCAGTTGCTTTAAGATACCCTCTCTTATTTTCTTGTTCTTTATCTTGCGAAATAGCCTTAAGAGAGTAATCTCTTCTTTATCCAGAGGTTGGAATTTATCAATGCCGCCTTCTTTTGGCTTATATCCTATTGGGAGATCTGTAACTTTAAGTGTTCCTTCTCCTGCCTCAAAAAAGAGAGTAATGTTAACTCCAAGTGCCTCCGAGATCTGATGCAAACGCATGACAGAGATCCTGGTTGCACCTTTTTCATATTTTTGAATCTGCTGAAAAGAGATCCCTACCCTTTCGGCTAATTCAATCTGAGACAGACCCCAGCCCTTCCTTATCAGTTTAATCTTTAATCCTATCTCTCTGTTTATCAATCACTCAATCCTTATGTTTCGGAATTGTACTTCTCAATAACTTGTCGAAGGTCCCGCTTGCGAGCGGGGGGTAATGGCGTTTGGGGTATTTATCGAGGCCTGAAATTTACCTCGCACATACCACCCCTCCCCCCGACTTTGCGGGATGTTTAAAAAGCAGACTCTTTGACATTCCAAGATTCCAATTGGGGCGAAGCCCCAAATTTCAATATCCTCAATCAAACATTTTATCGATTTCCTATCACATATAATTAAAGAAAAGTCTAACAACCCCAGGTTGTATTTATTAGTTGACAAAATTATCACGGTGGTTGTATTAAACTGAAAAGGAAGGCAGATGGAAAAGAAGAGAATACTTATTGTGGATGATGAAAAGGCTGTGAGGGTATTAATGGCTGCGGCACTAAAACACGATAATTATGAGATAGATCTTGCCGAAAATGGAATTCAGGCAATCGGCTATATTAACGAAATAATGTATGATCTGATTATTACGGACTATCAAATGCCAGAAATGGACGGGCTGGAATTAACACGAAGGATAAAGTCAAAATATCCTTCCACTCCCATTCTCGTGGTCACTGGAACTGAGCATGCCTGTGATTTCCTTAAGAGTGAGGCCACGGACTGTTTCATAAAACCTTACAATATCTCTGATCTTCAAAAATGGGTAAAGAATATCCTGGATAGGAAGGGGGGAGATACCCAAGCTCATCCAGGGTAGTCCTCCCGTTAAGCGGAGTAATTCAGGTATTCTATTCGAACAGAATATCCGGGACTGTGAAGGGCTATTTAATCATCCCTGCCAGATCTTCTGTAAGCACCTTGGTTTGTGGGATTCAAAGCCCAGATCGCCTCCAGAGCCCAAGGCTGCTTCCAAGGGAATCGAAACCCTCATAGACGGCTCCCACCGGGGCGTAGGCCCCTATGGGACGGAGGCATTCTCCCAGCTCCCAGTGTCCGATAACCTGTCGAGAGCCCCTCGGCCTTGAGACATGTCGGCGAGCTCATGTCGAGTCGCTCGGGGCCGAAAGGCCTCCAGGTCGAACGACGACTGGCTATATGTAGACTCCCCGTATCCAGAGGCATGCCCCCATTGATCTAATCTCAGCCCAAAAGGGAGAACCACTACATCATGAGGCTCCTTTTACCTTGACACACAAGGCCATTTCCAATATACTCCCGCCCAGAAAAAGCGAGTTCTTATCAAAAACAAACTCCTATACTCCTTCCCCGAAAAGCGACTTCTTATCAAATTCTTTTGTCTATCATTTTTAAATTTTCAATGTTTTGGACATAAAATTGGCTGTTGATTTACAAGAGTATTTCATCTATGCCGATGCTCTATTTAAGATCTCGGTCCAATGGGGTGCCGTGAGCTTCTTGACAGACAGCAATAAAATCAATCAGAAGGATCGTCCTGCGATTTCTATTCATTAATGATCTTGATCATATTAACAAAGAACTCCCTAAAACTAAACAGGAATCTCATCTTATTAATGACGGCAAAGATTTCGATGATTTTAATGTCCGATTTTGAAAGGTTCCGAATGAAATCTCATTTACGGTATCAATCATACATAAGAAGATGTCGATGGACTTACAATATATTTTCCTTTATAACAGTCCAATATTGAAGCCATTTCCCATGCTTCGACGGTTCATTTTATAAGAAAGCAAGAACAGGCAAAGAAACGATACGGGGAATATTTTGAATAATAAGGGCATATCCGGCACTGACAGCATGATTATGTTTCAGAACTCACAGGGGATTGAGGCCGGTGGGACCCTTGTTCACTTGTCACAAAACCTTGTGGTCTTTGAGGTTTACAACCCCTACTCCGTCGTCCAAATGAGTGAAGTGTTACATAACCTCCGGATCCTTCGGGGTGACCGTACCATCTATAATGGCCGGGCGGTAGTCAGTAATCTGGTGTCAACCGGCCTGATGTTGATTGTATCGGCAACATTGATTGATTCATGGTCCGAGCTTTCTGGTTTGATGCCGGGTCAGGGATTGAGAGAAGAGATGGATCTGTTCGTTCAGGAGTGGGAAGCACACAACCGCCTTCGCCCCTCCTATCAATTAGCGGTGAATAAAATCCGGTCTTTTTTTGGTGAAGTAAGTCGGCTCTTTGAACAAGTTGATACAGCCATTGCCGCCGATGCCTCTAATCGCTCGTTTGATTTTCGGCAGGATCTACTCCAGGAGATAGAGCCTACAATTTTACCAAAAATGGAAGAATTATTCTACCTGTTTGAACAGGAGGCGAGCAATATTGAACCCGAAGCCGTCGTTTCTCACAAGGCCTTTGCCCATCGGGAGATCCATCCCCTAATTCTATGCGCCCCCTTTGTCCACAGGACCTATACAAAGCCTTTGGGCTATGCGGGTGACTATATTATGGTTCAAATGATGTTGGGTGACCCGGTAAAGGGAACCAATACCTATGCTAAAATGGTAAATTATTTATGTCTTAGTCAAGGAGCGGTAAAGGCACATCGTAACCGCATTGCAATGCTTGAAGACATATTAAAGAATGAAGCAAACAGAGTCATCGAAAAGGGGGGAACCTTCCAAGTCATTAGTATCGGTTGCGGGCCTGCAGAAGAGGTTCGCAGGCTGGTCAAGCATCATAGGATTTCTCAGCAATGCAAATTCTATCTGCTCGACTTCAATCCCGAAACCATAAATTACGTTAAAAAAGTGTTGGGAGACTCTGAATCAGAGACTGACGGCGATTCAAGGTTTCTATTCATTAAAAAATCAATCCATGACCTTCTTAAAGAGTCCGCCCGAAAAGAAAAAAGCTTTTCCTTTCCCAATTTTGATACCGTATATTGTGCAGGACTTTTTGATTATCTGTCTGACAGGATATGTAAACGTCTATTAACCCTCTTTTATGAGTGGCTCGAACCGGGCGGATTGCTCGTTGCAACAAATGTACATCCAAACAATCCCATTCGATATTTCATGGAACATCTGGTCGAATGGCATCTCATTTACAGAAATGAGACAGATATGAAAGCACTCGCGTCTGATTTTGCCTCTCAAAAGGTTTATACCGATTCCACAGGCGTCAATGTCTTTCTTGAGGTCAGAAAGCCGAAACAATGACCAAGAAAAGCAACATACTTAAGGCAAACCTCGATCAGGCATACAACGTCCATCACATGAGTCTGCGAGTCAACTACGCAAGAATTGGATGCATCCTATCTCTAGTGCTCATGCCTGCTGGAGTCCTTCTTGATCTCTTCGTCTATCCCCATCTTCTCATCCATTTTCTTATTATCAGAGTCCTGTGTGATTCTGTTACTGCCGGAATTTTTCTATCCACATATACACGACAGGGCCGCCAAAACATCATTTTTGTCGGTCTTCTAATCGTTTTGGTGGCCAACCTCTCAATAAGCCTCATGATATATATATCAGAGGGTGCTGTTTCTCCTTATTATGCCGGGTTAAACCTGGTCATATTAGGAATGGGAGTCCTGCTGCCCTGGACATTTAAAGAAAATTTTTTCGTCTGCATCATGACTCTGGTTTTGTATTTAGGGGCTTGCCTGTGCCATCAAAAGATACCCATTGAATGGAATACATTGTTCAATAATCTCTATTTCCTCATCCTCACCTCTACCATTTGTATTACAGCCAGCTATTATATTTCACGACGACGCTTTGATGAGTTTCGGCTTCGCTATGAACTAGATATCCGTAACAAGGAAATCGCCCGATCCTATGAACAGCTGGAGGAGTTGGATCGGCTAAAATCGGAATTTTTTGCGAATGTGAGTCATGAGCTTCGCACCCCCCTTACTCTGATTATCTCCCCAATCCAGGAAATTCTAGCCAAAAAAACGGGAATTTCAGACGATGTGAAAGAATCCATGAACCTCGCCAACCGGAATGCCTTAAGGCTTCTGAAACTGATTAACGATCTCTTGGAGATCGTTCGTTTTGAGGAAGACGGGGGTAAAATCGAGAGGAGCAAAATCAATCTGACGCTATTTCTCCCGGGCCTCGCCGATTCGGTTCGGCATCTGGCTAATTACAAAGGACTGAACCTGGATGTTAAAGGGGAAAAAGAGGATCTCATTATTTGGAGTGACCAGAGTCATTTTGAAAGAGTCCTCCTGAACCTCCTGACCAATGCCATCAAGTTCACGCCATCCGGGGGATCTATCACCATATCATTTTATCGTGAAGAAGATCGGGTCGTCATTGAAATCCAGGATACAGGGATCGGCATCTCGGAAAAAGATATCCCTTATATATTTGATCGATTCCGCCAAGTCGATGGTTCTTCAAAAAGAAAATTCAAGGGAATGGGGCTGGGCCTTTCATTGGCAAAAGCGCTTATAGAAGAACTGAATGGCAGCATATCTGTTACAAGCAAAGTCGACCAGGGCACGACATTTCGAATTGAGTTCCCGCTCGCATCCGGATTGCCCGAATCAACACAGACGAGAGAAGACAGACTTGATGAAAGGGACCCGATTGCAAAGATTCAAAACATGTCTGATCGAACCATCATCGATGAACCGGAGGATCAAACTCTGGAAAAATCAATGACAGGGACGGGAAGATTCAAACTTTTGGTTATTGAAGATGAACATGATATGCGACAATTTTTATGTTCCACACTTTCAGAAGGGCATTTGGTTTTTCGAGCTTCTGATGGGGAAACCGGACTGAACCTTTTACACATTCATCATCCGGACCTTGTACTTCTAGATTTGATGCTTCCAGGCATGGATGGACTGGAAGTGTGCAAGAAGATTAAAAGAGGCAAGGATACAAGGAGGATTAAGGTGATTCTCCTAACTGCCCGGATAGACGAAAAATTAAAAATTTCCGCATTGGAAATGGGTGCTGACGATTTTCTCACCAAACCATTCAGTTCAACTGAAATAAAACTTCGAATTAAAAACCTTCTAAGAGCGTCCGAGCTAGAGGAGCATCTTAGAAGCAGAAATATAGAGCTGGAGAATACGCTCCAGCGACTAAGGGAGACAGAGGCTCAGCTTATCCAGAGCGAAAAGATGAGCGCGTTGGGGAATATCGCAGCTGGAATCCTTCACGAAATCAACAATCCTCTGAATTTTATGCTCACGGCGCTTCAGGTGGCTGAAGAACAGATTCATGAATTGAATCCGGAAATACGGGAAATGATGAAGGACATCGGTGAAGGCATGGACCGCATTCGGAACATTGTTTTAAGCCTCAGGACCTTTGCCCATCCTGGAACCGCGAATGAATGGCAACAGTTTTATTTGTCTGAGGTCGTTCAGCCCGCGTTTCATCTCATTGCTCATGAGCTCGAAGGTCTTTCGGTTTCCCAAAATTTAACGATAAATCGCCCGGTATTGGGGTCAAAAAACCTCATTACCCATGTCATAATGAATCTGACGGTCAATGCGGCACGTGCGCTTAAGAATATTCCATCGGATCGCACGCCTGAAATTCGAATAAAGGACCGAATCGAAAAGGACAGGCTTTATATCGATGTATGGGATAATGGGGAAGGTATTAAAAAATCAAATCTTAATAAGGTATTTGATCCGTTTTTCACAACCCGAGAAGTCGGCGAAGGAATGGGGTTGGGTCTAAGCATATGCCATACCATTATTAAAAATCATGGCGGCAAGATGACAATAAACAGTATAGAGGGGAAATGGACCGAAATCACTTTCGATCTTTCCCTCGCCACGACGGAGGTTTAATCGATGCCAAATGGATATGATTATAAGAAATATGCGGTTTTGTACGTGGACGATGAGGAAAAATCTTTGAAATATTTTCGAAAGGCCTATGAGAAGGATTTCAAGGTAATCACCGCATCCAGCGCATCTGAAGCATTAAAAGTCCTGGAGCGGGAAAGCGAAGGTGTAGGAATCGTTATTACGGATCAACGTATGCCCGGGCAGACCGGCGTCGAATTGTTGGGAAGGGTTCGCAATATAAAATCTAAAATCATCCGAATGCTGACCACCGCCTATTCTGACCTGGATGGCGCTATCGATGCTGTTAATTCCGGCGCTATATTCAAATACGTTGTTAAGCCTTGGAATGTTCGGGAGTTGCGGGGATATCTGCTCAGAGGAATGGAATTCTTTTTAATTCAGGAAGAGCGGGATACCCTGTTAAGGGAAAAACTGAGTATCCTCCAGCGAATGATTATCACCGATCGAATACACAGCCTTGCAGTCCTCGCCGCCGGTCTATCCCATCAAATACGAAATCCAATGACCGCACTGAAAACCTTTCTGGATCTAGCCCCGAAAAAACTTCTTGAAGAGCTGCCCGAATCCACCAAACAGTTAAAAAATCCGGCCTTTTGGGGGGAATTTTGGGCCGTCGCTCAACGTGAGAGTGAAAGAATCCTTCATATCATAGAAAGCGTCGCAGAGGCGGTTGTCGAACCAAGCCAACATTTTGACGGGGCGGTTCATCTCAATGACCTGATAGGTAACAGAATCGAGGGAATCAGGGAGCAGGCCAAATTGAAGGAGATTTCTATTCAGGTGGATATTGTTCCGGATTTACCGCTTTTCAAGGCGGATGAGGCGATGATGGGCCGACTGTTTACCATCCTCTTTAAAAAAATGGTTCAGTTAAATCCCCTGGGGAAACCCATTTTTATCAGGGCTCATGACACCGTGCCCATTTGGGGAACCCAGGGGACGGAAGTTTTGATCACAGGCGGAGGACCGAAGTGGACGGATGACCTGGTCGCTTCACTATTCACTGCCTTTTCCTTGTCGGAAGAGAACTATCGCGATTTAGGGCTGGACCTTCTTCCCGCATTCTTTATCGCCCATCATCATAATGGGGATCTTTTGATCAGTAAAGAGCCGCCTGAAGGGCCCGGGTTTAAGGTCATCCTTCCCTTTGATCCTCGACTAGCCGAACGCCCGTCCATTGAGGATAATTGTATGAAGAAAATCATAAGCCATTTCATGGAGGTATAGGGGCATCCTTACTCCCATGGGCCGTGGTCCCTTTTGTGAAGATCGATATATCCCTTTGGCGTGACTCTTGTCACCCTTCCCTGCTCGTTAATAAAAGAACTCAAAATCCAGCTTACGAGACTGATGATAAGGGAACCGAGAACGGCAGGCCAAAATCCGGACACATCAAACCCGGTGATAAGCCCCGAAGCGATCTTGAGCAGCATGGCATTGATGATGAATGTAAAGAGGCCCAGGCTTAGAATATTAATCGGAAGGGTGAGAAGTATCAGAAATGGCCGAAAAAAGGCATTCAATATCCCCAGGATCGCAGCTGCTGAAAGGGCGCTTATGAACCCCTTTACCACAATACCCTCGAAAAGGTAGGAAGCGACCATAATCGCTACTGTTAATATCAACCACCTGGTCAGGATACCTCTCATTTCATCCGCCTTTGTTTTATTTTAAGGGACGTCCACTGTTCTTTTCATAGCATTAAATAGTTTAACTTATAATCTTATGTCCCATATTTCATAAGTTGTTTTGGAACCAACGTTATATATTAAAAGAGCGAAGGGATATCCCCCAGGTTTACGTCCTTTTCGGTACGGATATCGGCAATATCCTTGGTTTTACCGTCATTTTCAAGTTTCAATGAAAAAGTCCGGTCATCCTTAAGATCCCTGAACCAGAAATCGCCGAAATTGTCCGTTTCAACCATAAAGGTCTCGCCGGTTTCCGCATCCGTCAATGTGCAGGTAGCACCGATGATCACCTCTTTTTCAACCGGATCAAACAGCGTACCGGCAACAAATTTTTTGGGAAGATGGAGATAATGAACCCGAGGTTGGACGTCCAGTTCCGGGCGATACGGTTCGGCTTTGTCGATCAGATCTTTCAGTTCGGCGTCTTCACCGAACTTCAAGGCGCCGGTTGGGCATTGATCCACGCAGCGGGGTTCTGTCCACCCATCGTCCAGCAGATGGGCACATCCGGTACATTTCTGTGCGATATTCAGATGCTCGTTGAAATAGATCGCGCCGTAGGGACAAGAATCTACGCAGAGCTTGCAGCCGGTGCATTTTTCAGGGTTGATGATCACCAAGCCGTCGTCCCTTCTGTAAATTGCGCCTTCCACCTTGCAGTCATCCATACAGGGGGCGTTTTCGCAGTGTACACACATTTTCAAAAAATATGAGACCTTTACTTTGGGTACGGTTCCCCGGACGGTCTCCTTGATCCCCAGCCAGAACTGACCTGTATCCGGTTGCGGCTTGGCGTAGGGGGTCCAGTCGTTACCCACATGCTCATCCTTGCAGGCAATCTGACAACAATAACAGCCATTACATATGGAAAGATCGATTACAAAAGATTTCATTTATTCGTCTCCTCCCTCAATCCATGCTTTAAAACAAAGTCCGGATGCTGGATCATAATCCTTTTTAAATGCCTCCGGGTATTCCCTTCTCCATTGGTCCATCTCTTCCATGCTGAGCCGCTCCACCTGAACCAGGTATCCGGTAACGACATTGCCGACGGCATTCTTGGAAGTGATATTTTTTGGAGATATCGTATTGATGGCACCCCCACGGTCAATCTCACCGGCTTTTATGAAATCAATGCGTGCCCCGTGGTCTATGTATGCAACGCCTGGTCTAAGCCTTTCGGTCACGTATGCACCGGCAAGCACGATTCCTCTTTCATTGAAAATTTTTACAATATCACCGTTTTTTATACCTCTTTTTTCGGCCTCGGATGGATGGAGCCAGCAGGGTTCATACTTATAGCAGTCCGGGCCGGTCACCTTGCACGTGGGGGCTTCCCTGGTCCATGAAATATCATCGCACTGGGTATGAAACCTCCATCTTCCGTGATTGGACTGGAGTATTAACGGAAACATCTTGGACCGGCTGCTTGACAGCCGCTCATCATGCATGATTCCCTTTTCAATCCATTTCGGCAGTGGCGGTCTTTCTTTATCATCGGGGAAGTGCTTATTGAGTTCTTCGGAATAGAACTCCAGCTTACCCGTGGGTGTCGGCAGGGGAAACTTTTCCGGGTTATCGTGGAACCTCCGCATTCCCGGAATTACTTCTTTCCAATCTTCAGCCGTGTTATAGAGGAAGTATTTCTGTTCCTTGAATTTCTCCCATGAGATAAATTTTTCCAGATCCATGAATTCGTAAACCGATTTCTGCATATCTTCGGTGGTCATATTTTCCGTAACTACCTCCTCCAAACCCAACTTTTTGGCCACCTCAACAACAACTTGAAAATTGCTCATTGATTCGCCGATCGGTTCTATCGCCTGATCGGCGATGATGACATTTGTGATCTGGGTGCCCATCCGTATATTGGTGACAATGTCCTCAACCTCAAGATGCGTACATGAGGGCAGGATAATATCGGCGAACAGGCAATCATTCTCCAGCCACGGGTGCTGGGCTACAATCGTCTCGATCTCCGGATTTCTCAGCGCCAGTTCCGTGCTGTTGCCGTCATTCCAGCAGGTTGTTCGGCAGGGCGTATCCGTCCATATCATGTGAAACCGGCACCCCCCCTCTTCATAGGGAATCGGATACGTATATTTCCGGAATTGATCTTGCCTTAATCCTTCCTGGGCGCCCGCACCATGAAATACAATCGGTTCGTCTGATTCAATGGCATCCTGAATGAGGGTTTTCGGCACTATTTGCTTTTGCCAGGCTGATATGGAATTCATGACCGGGATCGCCAGTCTTTCGTGAATTTCCGGATTCCAGAAAAAGGTGCCTGCCAGTCCCTCGATTTTGGGCATACCGAAATAGGTCAGCTGATGCTGATGGACGCCAGGTCCGCCAAGACCCTGCATCCCCAACAAACAGACTTCAAGCCGTGCAGGCTCGTGTGAAAAAGCCCCTCTGACCATACCGCCGCCGAAGTAATGGGCAATGGAAGTGGTCTTCCTGGCAAATTCCCTGGCAAGGGCTTTGATGGTCCACTCGGGCACACCGCATTTCTTCGAGGCCCATGCCGGGGTCTTGGGAATATCGTCTTCTTCACCAAGAACATACGCACAGAATTTGTCAAAACCGACCACATGGGTATCGACATATTCTTTGTTGTAGGTTTCTTCGGTAATCCAGACGTAGGCAATGGCGAGTTGGAGTGCGGCGTCGGTATTGGGCAATATCGGTATCCATTTATCGGCATGAATGGCTGCGCCGTAGTTCAAGTCGGGACAGATATAGACCTGTTTGATCCCGATATCTTTCCAGAAATAGCACAGCCGGCTGGCAAACTGTCCTGTAAAACCCATGGGGGTTGTTTCAGGATCACAGCTCCAAAACAAAACCATTTCAGCATGATCGGTCGTGTCTTTGATGGTATTGTGGGCCGGCCAATACATCCCCTGGACGCCCTGACCCCATACATGCTTTGACCCCCAATACCAGCCTTCCCAACTGTCAGGGTTACGTACCTGCTGCGTGAACCCGCCCATATTATCTAAAATAATGCTGGAATGGCCGTGGGGCGTATTGATGGTCGAGCATTCACCATGACCGTCGCCCTGCATGAGTACGCCATTGGGTCCGTATTCCTTGTGGATTCGTTTTATTTCGTCGGCAACGATGGTGGCCGCCTCATCCCAGGATATTCTTTTAAATTTGCTCTTTCCCCGGTTCTGGGTATTTCTTTCGCCGTTGGGGTCCCAATCCACCCGTTTCATGGGATACATGATCCGGTTGGGGGAGTAAACGCGCTTTTTGTATGAAAGAGAAAAAGGGCCGGGTAATGATTTCCATGAAGCCTCGAGCGTTTTGCCGTTTTTCTCGAACTTCCAAGTCCTTACGTCTTCTCTGTTATACTTCCAGTCGTACCGAAAGGGCCTGATCCGGATGATCTTTCCGTCCTTGACATCGACCATCCCTTCACAGCCTCCGCTTAAGTAGCCGCCGAGCCCGAGTGATCGAAGAACGGTTTTTTCTTTGCTTTTATTTGCTGCCATTGCGAATAACCTCCTAAAATTAGGATTAATACAGTATGGATGAGTAAAAAGACGTTTATGGAACGGGAAAACAATTCTTTTTTAGGCATCCATAAGGCAAATCATTTAGCTTTTAAAAAATGACCCATGGTGCTGTGTGGATAAGTATGCGTTATCATGTTACTTTACTACAGAAAGACTATCTATCAAAAATAAACGATCGTCAAATTTTTTTATTCATTTTTGACAAAAATACAATTTATTGTAAAATATGGATCATCTCCAGATTAGTTGATAAAAATAAGGGGAATATGTAGTGATTTC
>CAYRFN010000109.1:0-12661 GCA_964423495.1 uncultured Desulfobacteraceae bacterium | reverse complement strand
GATGTCCCTTCGGCCTTGCGGTTGACGTCTCGTTTTTGAAAAGAGAACCCCATGTCCTGCCATGACTAAATTGCGGATTTCTTAAAAGAGAGTCCCATGCCCTTCTTAAAGAAATCGAAAGGCATATAAACTGTCTA
Organism: uncultured Desulfobacteraceae bacterium; assembly: GCA_964423495.1. GTDB lineage: Bacteria > Desulfobacterota > DSM-4660 > Desulfatiglandales > Desulfatiglandaceae > CAYRFN01. The sequence goes on along the minus strand of CAYRFN010000109.1, from coordinate 12,524 downwards.
AGTACAAACTGAATGTAAACACTTTTGAACGTTACCAAATGATTAGACAGTGTATTAAATCCGATTTCGAATCAATTTATGAAATCATAAATGATTCAGCAGAAGCATACCTCGGTGTAATCTCTGATGATCAATGGCATGAACCCTATATGAGTAGGGATGGACTATCACGTGAAATCCAAGATGGCATTCTATTTTGGGGGTATCAACAGGATGGTCAGCTTGTCGGTGTAATGGGGATTCAAGACAAGGGTGATGTTGTGCTTATTCGTCATGCCTATGTTCGAACCAAAAACCGAAAGCAAGGGATTGGGACCAAGCTTTTGCGTCATCTCGAAAGGATTATGACAAAACCTAAGTTGATTGGAACCTGGTCTGATGCAACATGGGCCATCTCTTTCTACCAGAAGAACGGATATACTCTTGTCACAGAACAAGAGAAAAATTTACTTTTAAAAAAGTATTGGAATATACCTGAAAGACAAGTTGAAACATCTGTTGTATTGGCAGATGCAAAATGGATAAATAAAAATGTCCAACAAGCATATTAACACGGGGGGCCAGTATCTTGTGGCTTTTCATATCATTTATGCATTTTGAATTCTGGTTTATTTTCCTATACTTTCTTCCCCTTCCAAACGACCGTCGGACATATACATTACCCGTTTTGCATAATGATTGTCGAAAGATAGACTTCTAATGAAGGTGCAAAAAAGGGAGCGAACCATTTTTAAACAGCGGTTTATGCTGCCATGGCCAACATACGGTCGAGGGCCATCCGCGCATCTGCTTTTAAGGCATCGGGAACCTTGACTACATTGACTTGCCCAATTTTATCCAAGGTCAGCAGCAGGTTTTTCGGGTTGATCTTGAACATATTGGGACACAAGGAATAATGAAGATCCAGCACTTTCTTGTCCGGATTTTCCAAGGCCAACCGATTAATCAGGTTAATTTCAGTCCCAATTAAAATCGTCGTGTTTGAAGGCGCGTTTTCCACATATTTCACAATATAGCTGGTGGACCCCACCGCGTCGGCCAGGGCTACAACCTCTTGTGTACACTCCGGATGGACCACGATCTTGGCTTTGGGAAACCTTTTTCTCATTTCCAGGATATGTTCGACCCGAAAACGGGTATGGACGAGACAGTAACCATCCCAAAGGATCACCTTGGCCTTCTTGATACTCTCAGGAGTGTTTCCCCCAAAAGGTTTTTCCGGATTCCATATGATCATCTCCTCGGGTCGAATACCCATCTGATTTCCGGTGTTGCGGCCCAAGTGCTGGTCAGGAAAAAAGAAGACCTTCTCACGCTGGCTAAATCCCCAACGAAAGGCGGCTGGTGCATTGGATGAGGTGCAAATGACACCTCCCTGGCGGCCACAAAAGGCCTTAAGAGAAGCATCAGAATTCATGTAAACAATGGGCATGACCGAAGCTGTCCCTGTGATAAAGGTGAGCTCTTCCCAGGCCTCTCGCACCATATCTGTGTCTGCCATGTCTGCCATCCAACAGCCCGCTTCATGATCGGGTATTTGAACGGTCTGATGAGGCTGAGAAAGTATTTCAGCGCTTTCGGCCATAAAATGGACTCCGCAAAAGACGATGAACCGGGCATTCTTGTCTGCGGCTGCCCTTTGAGATAGCCCAAATGAATCTCCTCGAAAGTCACCAAGATCCACGATTTCTTTTCGCTGATAATGGTGAGTAAGGATAAGGAGCTTATCTCCAAGGGAGGCCTTTATGGAAAGGATTTGTTCTATCGTCTGATTGTCATTAATGTTATTTTTCATGTTATTATTTTATAAGACGGTCGATTCCGCAAAAGGCCAATAAATCTGAACCGTTGTCCACACTGACTATGGTGAGATTTAGCTTCTTCCCTAATTCAACCGCCAAAGAAGTTGGACGTGATATGCTTATAAGAATCGGCAGTTGTGCTCGGGCCGCTTTCTGGACAAGCTCGTAGCTGATCCGGGAGGAAAGGGTTGCTATTCTGGCATGTGCAAGTGCTCCTTCCATGAATATTTTGCCGATTGCCTTATCCAAGGCATTGTGACGCCCAACATCTTCTGCTACCGCCAAAACGTTAAGTCGCGAATCGAGAATCATAACTGCATGTGATGAACGAGTCTTTTTGTAGAGATCCTGATGCTGAATAAGCTTTTCCGCATTTTGAATGGCTTGACTGATTTTGATCTTGGTGTCATCTCTGACCGGTTTAACAGCTTGACATAGATCTTCAATCAATTCCTTTCCGCAGATGCCGCAACTTGTCTGGCTAATGAATCCCCGTCTTTTCAACAGAGCGGATACCTTTTTACGCCTATCAGGTCGAAGTATTACTGTGGCGATATTGGTGTTCATCTCTTCGCAGTAGCCTATTGTGGAAAAGTCTTCGGGCTGATCGACCAGACCTTCCGAAAGGCAAAAACCCGCCACATGAGAAATCTCTTCACCCGGGGTTCGCATAACAACAGAATAAGGCTTCCCTTCTATTCGGATTGAAAGAGGCTCTTCACCGATCAGCTCCTGTTCGTATGCTTGAGACGCGTCCTTTTCAAAACGGATCAAATGATGAGTTTCAGTATTCTTCATAACTGGCACTCATAATAATATTTGCTCAATACAACAGCATGGGGGCGATAATTTACTGCTGGGTGTCCTATGGTTTATTCAACAAACGGACATGGTCGCCACATTGTATTTTGCCCTCCTTGAGGACTCTCGCAAATATGCCTTCTCGTGGCATGATACAATCCCCAGCTAAATAATATATAGCACATTTGCTGTGGCAATCCTTACCAATTTGTGTGATCTCTACCTTCGCTGAATCGCCTAGTTGTACTTGTGTCCCAACCGGGACATTTTTCCAATCAATACCTGACGTTGCGATGTTTTCAGCAAAATCGCCGAATGTAACATCTAGGCCCTGCTTTTGTGCTTTTTCAATACTTTCTAAAGCCAAAAAGCTTACCTGCCTGTGCCACGGACCAGCGTGGGCATCACCAGTCAGACCATGGTCTTGGAGGAGTGTGGCCTCCTTAACCTGAGTTTTGCGAGTTCCCTTTCTTTTGCTGATAGCTATGGATTCAATCTTCATTTTTAAGTTGAAAAGCTGTCTTGGGTTTTTTAATTATCTCGGATAGCTTTACGTTTAACTTGTCATACATGGCATCCGTCGCCATGCCCCAAATGTCCCTTGTGGGGCAGTCTTCGGACCTGTCGCATAAGTCGGGATTTTCAATACAACCGGCTAGATTGATCCCGCCTTCAAGCGTTTTTACGATTTCTCCGATTGTAATTTCATCTGGAGATTTTGCCAGCATATGGCCGCCTTTAGGTCCACGAATGCTTTGGACAAAACCTGCTTTCTTTAATGGAATGATGAGTTGTTCGAGGTACTTGACCGAAACACCCTGACGCTCTGCAATGTTGCCTATCTGTACCGGCCCATTATCGTAGTGCTCTGCCAGATCCACCATCATTCTGGTACCATATCGACTTCTTGTTGATAGTTTCATTATGCGGGCCCAATTTTTTGGTACATTCCCTGATAAAGCCGGGGCTATCGTACCTTACTGGATTATAATTTAAGACCTATTCAAGTTGTGGTTTACAATAAAATCTATACGGAATTAGTGTGATATAATAGATAAAAATTGTTATGTCAACATTGAAATAACTTATTGCTGTAATCCATTTCTTATGAAACGGCCTGGCGAGATTGAGAAGCTATCTTCAACGCGTGCTCCCATAAGCAGGAGGCGCGAAGATTAAGCTTAAGTGAGTACACCCATTGACCGGTTCGAATGATGTTCAATCGTTGTCAATTTACTACAAGCTCTGTACTCAAATATCGTTCGCCTGTATCCGGCAAGATAACGACGATTAATTTTCCCTTGTTCTCTGGTCGCCGGGCTATTTCAAGAGCGGCCCAAGTGGCTGCGCCAGATGATATGCCGCATAAGATCCCTTCCATACTGGCTAATTTCCGGGCTGTCTGAAAGGCCTGTTCATTAGTGATGGTAATGATTTCATCAATGATATTAGTATTCAGGACATCCGGTACAAAGCCTGCCCCGATTCCTTGGATTTTATGAGGCCCTGGTTTTCCTCCTGAGAGTACGGGAGAATCGACAGGCTCAACAGCCACAGACCTAAAAGACGGTTTCCTTGCCTTAATCACCTCAGAAACACCGGTAATTGTGCCGCCGGTACCTACCCCAGAGACGAAAACATCCACTTCTCCGCCTGTATCTTTCCAGATTTCTTCGGCTGTAGTCTTCCGATGAATTTCCGGGTTCGCCGGGTTGGCGAACTGGTTAGGCATATATGAGTGAGGAGTGATTTTCAGTATCTCTTCGGCCTTATCGATAGCCCCCTTCATGCCCTCACTTCCTGGCGTTAAAAATAGTTCGGCACCAAGATGTTTGAGAAGCTTTCTCCGCTCCAGACTCATTGTGTCTGGCATGGTTAATATGAGACGGTAGTTCTTTGCAGCACAGACAAAAGCCAAAGCGAGTCCTGTATTCCCACTAGTCGGCTCTACGATTGTTGATTCAGCATTTATAAAACCTTGGGCCTCGGCCGCTTCAATCATTGCAATACCGATACGGTCCTTTACACTCCCCAAGGGATTTTGAAATTCTAGTTTTGCGAAGATAGTTGCATTAACTCCAGACCCAATACGATTGAATTGTGTCAAAGGCGTTGATCCGATTCCCTTAGTTATGTTGGAAAGCATCTTTGTCATACAAGTCTCTCCTTGATTGATTTGGCTTTTTATCGGGAATTGTTTCCGATATAAATCAGCTCGGGTGGTTTCAAAATCACTTTTGTGTCAGGGGGCACACTAGCAGTAATCCAAACGTTCCCGCCGATTATCGATCTTGCCCCAATTACGGTTTTGCCCCCCAATATGGTAGTATTTGAATAGATGATCACATCGTCTTCAATGGTGGGATGCCTTTTTTTGTCTCTGTAATGATTAATTGTATGTTTTGGAATTGAGAGGGCCCCCAGTGTCACACCCTGATAGAGTGTCACTCTATCTCCTATTTCAGTGGTTTCTCCCACCACAACACCGGTCCCATGGTCGATAAAAAAACTCTTCCCTATTTTTGCCCCAGGATGGATATCAATGCCGGTAAGACTATGGGCGTATTCGGTCATCATACGTGGTAGAAGGGGCACGTTCTGCATATGCATGATGTGAGCCATGCGATATACTGTGATGGCAAATAATCCTGGGTAACTGAAAATAATTTCATCGTAATTTTTGGCCGCCGGGTCTCCCTCAAAAGCCGAGCGTGTGTCTGTGGCCAAGATATCCTTTATTTCAGGTAATGCCAGTATGAATTGGAGAGCTGTTTCACGACCATATTCGGTGCACTGTGAGCAAGGTTGATCATCTCGGAGACAATCATGTTGAATGGAAATAACAATCTCCTTTGAAAGACTCTCAAAAAGCTCTATTGTCTCTTGTTTGAGGTGGTATTCTAAATTCACTGGATCAAACCTGATAAGAGAAAAATATCCCGGGAAAATAATGCGCCTGACCTGTTGAATGATTCGAGCAACAGATGCCTGTGATTGAATCGGAGTGGCACTCACATGATCGAAGCAGTTTTCTGTGTTATGAGAGGAGGTCATTCTCTTCACGACAGAGTGTATGGATTCACGGTAACGGTCAGAACTTTCCGCCTCATTCTTGTAAGCTTTAGATAAAAGGGGTCTAACAGCCATTATGATTCAACCTTTCCTATTAAGAAAATACCATAGGTGGATCGAAGGTTGGGTAAAAACCGAACGAAATTTCCTTGTCTATCGTGACTATTGGTATCGATGGCCACTTCTTTAAGGATATGAAAACCTATCTCTTTTGAAAATTTTTTAAAGTCTTTTATCGTTATGACACGAATATTAGGTGTATTATACCATTCATATGGTAACTGTTTAGTCTTGGGGGCATAGCCGGATATTAGAAGCTGCAGACGGATGCCCCAATGGCTAAAATTGGGAAAACTGACAATTCCCATTTTCCCGACTCGTAGCAATGAGTCAATTAACTTTGCCGGTTCGTAGACCTGTTGTAGGGTTTGGCTTAATATGACATAATCGAAGTTATTATCCGGATAATTCACGATCTCTTCATTTATATCGCCTTGAAGGACGGATAGGCCTTTTTCGATACATTGGGCAACCCTTTTTTCAACACACTCGATACCAGTGCCTGCTACCCTCTTCACTTTTTTAAGATAGTTAAGCAGGTCCCCTTCACCGCATCCGAGATCGAGGACTTTGGATCCCGGTTCGATCCAAGAAGCAATTATCTGTAAATCAAAACGGATTTTATTTTCTTTTGGATTCATGATAGACACGTTCTAAAAAACCTTTCACTAAAGCAGTCAAGCGCTCATTTGGTAGTAGAAAAGCGTCGTGGCCCCAGTCAGCCTCAATTTCACAAAAGCTTACATCAAGGCCATTCATCTTCATGGCCTGCACCATGGATTTGGATTGATATGTTGGGTACAACCAGTCGGAGGTGAAAGAGACCACTAAGAATTTGGCCTTAGCCTTGGAAAAGGCCTTAACGGCTGATCCGGAGTCGTGCTGGGTCTCCAGGTCAAAGTAGTCGGAAGCTTTTGTGATATATAGAAATGAGTTGGCGTCAAAGCGTTCGACAAATTTGGTGCCCTGGTAGTGAAGATAGCTTTCCACTTGGAAATCAGCGATAAAATTGAAAGAAAAATCGCTTCTGTCCTGCAGCCGCCGGCCGAACTTCCGGCGCATGGATTCGTCAGACAGATAGGTGATATGACCGATCATACGAGCCACCGCCAGCCCAAGATTTGGCTTCGGTCCTGAATAGTAGTTGCCATTGTTCCAATTCGGGTCGGCCATGATAGCCTGCCTGGCCACCTCATTAAATGCAATCGTTAAGGCGGAATGTTTTGTAGTGGTTGCAAGGGGAATGGCGGAATCAAGCATCTCCGGGTACCTTACGCACCATTCCAAAACCTGAAGGCCTCCGATGGACCCCCCAATTGCGGAGAGAATCCTATTAATACCGAGGTGATCCATCAGCACCTTTTGAGCCTTGACCATATCCCCGATCGTCACCAAAGGAAAATCAAGGCCATAAGGTTTGCCTGTCTTCGGATTGATTGAGGAGGGACCAGTAGAACCCATGCAACTGCCCACTATGTTGGGACAGATGACAAAATACTTATTTGTATCAATCCCTTTCTCCGGACCGACCATTATGTCCCACCAGCCTGGCTTGTGGTCGTCTTCAGTATAGTATCCGGCCACGTGTGAATCACCGGATAGTGCATGAAGAATCAAAATGACGTTGCTCTTATCCGAGTTCAATTTCCCATAGGTCTCATAGACAATTGTGATTGGGCCGAGGCTTGCCCCGCTTTCGAGGATCATCTCATGAGGTGGCTCAGCAAAGGTGAAGAACTTCTTCTCCACTAATCCAACAGAAACGCCATTTTCGTCATGTTCTATATATTCACTCATTTTAAAAACCGGACTTAAAGTCCGGAGATCTCCTTATTCCCTTGTTTTACGGGAGAATCAAACTCGGGAAAAAGCCTGCTCCAAATCCTCTAAAATATCATCAATATGCTCAATACCTATAGAAAGGCGTACGAGATCAGGAGTAAGGCCACTTGCCCTTTGCTGTTGTTCAGTCAGTTGAGAGTGCGACGTGCTGGATGGATGAAGAACGAGGCTCTTCGCGTCTCCTACATTTGCGAGATGTGAAAACAGTTTTAAGCTATCAACGAATTTTTTGCCCGCACTTATTCCGCCCTTAATTCCAAACACAACCATGCCACCAAAACCTCTCTTAAGATATTTGGATGCGACCGGATATGTAGGGTCATCTCGAAGGCCGGGATATCTGACCCATTCAACTTTTGCGTGCCCTTTAATATACTCAGACACTTTTGCGGCATTTTCACAATGCCGTTGCATCCGGAGAGATAAGGTCTCAAGTCCTTGCATAAATAACCAGGCATTGTCAGGTGAGATACAGGCACCGAGATTTCTCAATGGCACGAGCCTCATTCTCATAATAAATGCCAATGGATTCAAATCGCCAAGATCGTGAGCAAATCTTATGCCAAAGTAACTCTGTTCCGGTTCGTTAAACAGTTTGAATTTTGAGTTCTTCCAGTCGAATTTTCCGGAATCAATTACAATTCCACCAATACCGGTTCCGTGTCCTCCCATCCATTTTGTGAGCGAGTTGATCACAATATCCGCGCCATGCTCAATGGTTTTTAGTAGATAAGGAGTTGTAAAGGTAGCGTCTACAATCAGAGGCAGATTCCGGTTGTGGGCGATTTCGGCCACAGCGCTAATATCTGTAAACTCAAGAACAGGATTACCAATTGTCTCAATATAAAGAGCCCTGGTCTTTTCCGTGATTGCTTTTTCGAAGTTCTTTGGATCACGGGGGTCCACAAAATTTATGCGGATACCAAATTGGGGAAAAATACTTTCAAACATCGTATAAGTGCCGCCATAAAGATTATTTGCCGATACTATCTCTTCGCCAGCAGAACAGATGTTGATTATTGAATAATAAATGGCAGAGGTCCCTGAAGAAAGTGCCAGCGCGGCTGCACCGCCTTCCAGAGCTGCAACTCGTTTCTCCAAAGCATCATGAGTTGGGTTCATCAATCGCGTGTAGATATTACCTAGTTCCTTTAAAGAAAAGAGGTTTGCCGCATGTTCTGTGCTCTTAAAAACGTAAGATGAAGTTCTGTATACAGGAACGGCTCTAGCGGTTGTCGTGGGATCGGGTTCTTGACCCGCATGTAAGCAGAGTGTCTCAATTTTATAATTACGGTCCATAAACAAGCTCCTTCTATGAATTGAATGGTCTTAATATGAAAACAGATAAAATATTTTATGTCAGATAATATAAGCAGCCCAGAAAAACTCAGGATTCTACTTCAAATGAAAATTCTAATAGCGGTTGTACCACTTTGCACGACCGACAAATTTTCATTTTCTCATGCCAGTCTTTTTGAACGATACCTTCGCAAATCGTGCCATTGATGACCCAACAGACCTCTCCAGCTTGGAACTCCCATGCAGGACATTGTTTCTTACGGTCTGAGGGACATTTCTTTATTAGCCAACATGGCTTTTTGGCTTTGCTTCCTCTCCTTATCCTTGAGGCCAAGAAAAAGATGTGCCGCTCTACATGTGGCGGCACTGATCGCCATCCCTGATCATAGCTGTGTATTGCTTTAACGGACGTGCCGAGCAATTGGGCCATCTGCTTCTGTGTCTTATCCAGTTTTTTTCGAAAATGTGTAAATTCATTACTGTCCATGGTGGCCTCCTATGAATTATACTTTGCAACCACAAAAAACGTTGGACAATAACTACCACATTGTGGTATTAATGTCAATAAAAAAATTAACATTGTTCGAAAAGTTGATTTATGGGAACATACAGAAAACAAATCAGAACATTACATTACATTAGGAAACAAGGTGCCTTTCTTATTTGGGTATTGAAATTACGCTCAAAACGTTTTATGGAAATGATGGCGTGAAGGGATTATTAATTGGGAAAAGATAAGATAAATAAGGAAACAGATGAAACAATTGATGCAAGAGAAGTTCGTACACCTCAAAAAAATCGTCGTCAAAGCAGGTAGCGCAGTAATTGCGTTTTCAGGTGGTGTGGATAGTACTTTTTTGTTGAAAGTGTGCATTGATTTATTGGGGGACAAAATATTGATTGTCACGGCCAGATCTGTGACATTTCCCGAACGGGAACTGAATTCAGCCAAGAAGTTAGCTAAACAGATTGGAGGAAAACATATCATTATTGATAGCAATGAGTTGAAACTTAAAGGTTTTTCGGATAATCCGCCCCACCGCTGTTTCTTATGTAAAAAAGACCTCTTTTCTAAACTAAAAGATATCGCTAATAAATATGGTATTCGTTGGGTGTTTGATGGAAGCAATGCGGATGATCAGAATGATTTCAGGCCCGGTAGAGTTGCTGCGCGCCAACTGGGAATTCGCAGTCCTTTGGAGGAGGCAGGATTGGGAAAAGAAGAAATTCGTGCTCTCTCCAAACAGCTCAATCTTCTAACGTGGAACAAGCCCTCCTTTGCCTGTTTATCTAGCCGTTTTCCCTATTATACAAATATCACAAGGTCTTCATTGCAGCAGGTGGAAAATGCCGAAGACTACCTTTGGAAATTGGGAATGCGAGTTTTTCGTGTTCGTCACCACGATAATATTGCGCGCATTGAGCTGGGGAGGAAAGAAATGCTTCTTTTGAGGGAGCATGATCTTGGAGGACAAATAGATCAGTATTTTAAAAGTCTGGGATATAATTATGTGACTCTGGATCTTGGAGGATATCGCACCGGGAGCATGAATGAGACTCTGACCGGGGCTCAATTATCTATTGAAGATACTTGAAAGAGTAGATCTCGTAGTTATTACCTTCGTTATTGAAATTCAAGATGGTCTTATATCATTTGATAATAGGTATTCCAAAGGAAACAAATTGGAGAAGAATGGTTTAGAATGCTCGCTCAATAATACCACCACCGACTACAATATCACCCGAATATAAAACAACGGACTGCCCTGGAGATACAGAGATCTGTGGCTCGTTGAAAACTATCTTAGCCTTATTATTTTCATGAGGAAAAACTGTTCCGTTAGCCTCTCTGTGTTTTAGTCGGATCTTTGCCGTTACCTTGTACTCCCGATCAATTTTCTCAACATCAATAAGATTAAGATCTTTTGCAATAAGGCCGTCAGAGAAAAGTTTATCCCGTTCACTTACAACCACTCTATTTTCTTTTGCATCAAGCTTCACCACATAGAGAGGTCGGACTGATGCAATGCCGAGACCTCGCCGTTGCCCCAAGGTATAGTGGATAATGCCTCGATGCCTTCCTAAGATATTGCCTTCTTCATCCACAATATCGCCTTCCTTTACTTCATCTTTGCTAAAAAGAAGGGAGTAGTCGCCGCCATCAATAAAATCCTGACTCTCGGGACGGTCTGCTGATTCAAGTCCGAGAGAGCGAGCAATTTCTCTTACTTGCTTTTTTGCATGCCCGCCGAGGGGAAATAGTGTTCGGGAAAGCTGTTCAGGCGTGAGAGTGTAAAGGAAGTAAGTCTGGTCCTTTGATAGGTCCTTGGCCTTTTTTAGCATAAAACGTCCGCCCAATTCTTCTATCCGTGCATAGTGACCGGTTGCGAAAAAGTCAAAGTCAATTCCGGCATTTTTTGCTTTTTCCAGGAGGAAGCCAAACTTTAGCAATTTGTTACATAAGATGCATGGATTTGGTGTTCTTCCCGCAAGATATTCATTCCTGAAGTAGTCAATGACATGGCTTTTGTATTCTTTTTTCAGGTCGATTACGTGAAAAGGAATTCCAAGCCTTTTGCAGATAGAGGCCGCAGTCTCTATATCTTCTTTTTCGTCAGGCCCGTAGCAAGCATGTTTTTTGGATGCCCTTTCCCGTATAGAACCGTCGAAGATCGCCATCGTAATACCGATTACGGCATACCCATTTTCTTTGAGCAGAGCCGCGGCTACTGAGGAATCCACCCCGCCGCTCAGTCCAATCGCCACATTTATGTTTCTATATCTCATTATACTCTTTAAAGAAAAAGAAAGCTGTTTGAAATTAATACTACCTTGTGATACTTAGGTCAATGAAGAAGACTTTTTCCAAAACCTCGTTTTGCAGAAGAATCTATTAAGAAATTAATAGAAAAAGCATTGCAGCCCTATCTTCAAAAAATGGTGAAGAGAGGAATTGATTTATCCATTAATGTTGAGGAAGTAATTCTCCTTGTTGATTCGGAACTTGTTGTAAGGGTCTTTTCGATTTTGGTAGAAAACGCATTGGATGCTATGGTTGAGAGAGGAAAGATTCTAATTAAAAGTGAAACAAATGATAATCAAATTAAGATATATTTTAGTGATACTGGCTCTGGAATTTCACCCGAAGATTTTCCATATGTATTTAATCCATTCTTCAGCACTAAAGCTGACGGAGCAGGAATTGATCTCGCTACGGCCAAACGTATTATGGCCCTTCATCGAGGCTACATCAAAACAGGCTGAAGGCACTACCTTCCTTTTGGTATTTCCTCTTGAACGACGTCGTTCAATAAGAATTTCTCCCTTAGAGATTAAGTAGAAAGTGATAATATCGACTCCTGCCACCAGCCGATGACGGAACCATATCTCTGAAATTTCATCATCTCCCTCCTTTCTATCTCCCTGATCCAATTGGCTAAAGCTGAGGCGTGATGGATGATCAGCGGTGTGCTATTTTGGGGAAGTATATCGGCGGAGAGGCTATACCGGTCTATGATCTTCTGTATATTGGCGGAGGTATTCTCGGAATCCCATGGGGTAGGATGGATGAATCCATGAATTGCTCCATCTCCTCTAGACCCAAAATAAGCGTAATTAGAGGGTAAAGTGAGCTTTACAGGCGGACTT
>CAYRFN010000108.1:0-12705 GCA_964423495.1 uncultured Desulfobacteraceae bacterium | reverse complement strand
ATGGATTAGGAACAGAAAGGCAGAGCATAGCGCAGTGATGTCCCTTCGGCCTTGCGGTTGACGTCTCGTTTTTGAAAAGAGAACCCCATGCTCTGCCATGCATAGCCTGCCCACAGGACTGTAGGCCTATGGGCCGCCGGTAGGCTAATTTCTTAAAAGAGACCCCTATGTCCCTGTAATTCGAATATATTATGGGTATTGGGGTTAAGGAACTCATAACTTTCTGAAATGATTTATGGAATCGGTGTAGATATAGTACGTATCGTTAGAATAGAGAGGGTAATAAAGAGATGGGGTGATAGGTTTATTGGCAGAGTATTTACACCCGATGAAGCCGCAATTTGCTACGATAGAGTATCTCCTTTTTCTGCCTTCGCTCTCCGGTTTGCTGCTAAAGAGGCTTTTTCCAAGGCATTGGGTTCAGGAATAAGGAAGGGGCTTAAATGGCGAGAGATAGAGGTTTTCAATTATCCGAGCGGTAAGCCGAACTTAAAACTTTATGGGACCTCATTTGAGATCTGCCGGAAAAAGGGCATAATTAATATCCATCTGAGTCTTTCAGACGAAGGTGAATATGGAATTGCCATGGTTGTGCTTGAGAAGCATGATAGGATGTAAAGAGGTTGAGGTAACATGTTGAATGCCAGTGATATTATGACTACCGAGGTCATCGCTGTCAAAAAGGATACCAACCTTAAGATATTGGCCAAAATATTGTATGAGAACAACATAAACGGTGTACCTGTTGTTGATGATAACGGCTTACTTATAGGGATTATCTGTGAGAGTGATCTGATTAATAAAAATAGGAAATTACATATTCCCACGGTCGTAGCCATTTTTGATGCAGTCCTTTATCTTGAAAGACCTAACAAATTTAATCAAGAGATTCAAAGGATTAATGCCACCACCGTGGAAGATCTTTATACGAAGGAGGTTATTACAGTTGATGAAAAGACACCGATTGACGAAATTGCAACCCTAATGACAAAAAAAAGGATTTACACTATCCCTGTCATGGATGGTGATCGACTTATAGGAATTATCGGTAAAGCTGACCTAATAAGGACTATTGCACTTTGAAAAAGAAATGTATTACCCACTACTCAGTTTCGGCTCGTGAAACAATCAACCTGGGCCACAAAATAGGAACATTTCTTGTCACAGGTGACGTGGTAGGTCTGGTTGGGGAACTGGGAAGCGGTAAGACCTGGTTTGCCAAGGGCTTGGCCCTAGGCTTAGGGGTTTCCCCGAATACAATTATTACAAGCCCCTCTTTTACTCTTGTTAACGAGTATGAAGGGAGGTATAAATTTTTTCATATGGATATCTACCGACTTGAGAGCCTTTCTGATCTTCTGTCAGCAGGACTTGATGAGTACTTTTATGGAGATGGTGTTGTGGCTATGGAGTGGGCTGATCGCTGGCCGGAGATATTGCCAAGCTGGTGGCTGAAGGTAGAATTAATTATGAAGGATGATATCTCTCGGGAAATTACACTTTCCAGCTTTCATCCTCGGACCGCTTTGATTCTGAAAAAGGTTATCGAAACAGGAGGTTGTGTGCCGGGAGGTTAAGCTATGGCATTGATTGTTCAGAAGTATGGAGGAACTTCGGTAGGCAGCATTGAAAAAATAAAGGCTGTTGCCAAAAAAATTATTGAGTGTCACCAGGGGAATAAGATTGTAGTTGTTCTGTCTGCCATGGCAGGTCAGACTGATAACCTGATCCAAATGGCCAATGAAATATCCGATGATCCGGATCCCAGGGAACTTGATGTGCTCATAGCCACGGGGGAACAGGTTAGTGTCGCTCTGTTGACTATAGCTATTAAATCAATGGGTTATGATGCACGCTCTTTTCTCGGCTTCCAGGTGGCTATACATACAAGTCATTTATATGGAAAGGCCAGAATTTACAATATTGAAGCCGATCAAATTGTAGAAGAACTAAAGAATAACAGAATTGTCGTAGTGGCTGGCTTTCAAGGCCTTGATGATCAAGGCGACATTACAACATTAGGTAGGGGAGGGTCTGACACTACTGCTGTTGCATTAGCAGCGACCCTCGAGGCTGATGTTTGCGAAATTTTTACAGACGTAGATGGGATTTATACTACTGATCCTAACATCTGTCCTAAGGCCAGAAAGCTGGATGTTATCTCATATGATGAAATGCTTGAGATGTCCAGCCAGGGTGCCAAAGTATTGGAGACTCGTTCTGTTGAATTCGCAAAAAAATATAACGTGCCAGTCCATGTAAGATCAACATTTATCAAAGAAAGGGGTACGATGGTGGTCGCTGAAACAAAGGATATGGAAAAGGTGTTGGTATCAGGAGTTGCCTATAATAGAAATGAGGCCAGGATAACCATCAGAAAGGTGCCGGATCAACCAGGGATTGCCTTTCAAATATTTGAGCCTGTTTTTAGGTCCGGCACTGTAGTAGATATGATTGTTCAAAATACAAGTGAAGATGGGCTAACTGATTTGACATTCACAGTGCCAAAGTCGGATTTTCACAAGACAATGAAGGTTGTGAGTGATGTAGCGAAAAACGTCGGAGCAGAAAAAGTATTAGGCGACGAAAATATTTCAAAGGTTTCAATTATAGGTGTAGGGATGAGAAGTCATGCCGGTGTTGCCCAAAAGATGTTCGGCGCATTGTCAGGAGAAAATATCAACATTAGTCTGATAAGCACTTCCGAGATAAAAATATCATGTGTCATAGAGGAGAAATACACAGAACTTGCTGTACGCACCCTTCATAAGGCCTTTGGGTTGGATGATGACCAAAAACAAGATAAGTGAAAATACAGGGGCTTTTTTTTTACTGCTGTTTTTCCTTTTTTCTATTCCTTTACTCAAAGGGGTTTTTAGCTTATCCGTTCCTGAGTGGAATCTTTGTAATAAGAAGGTGTTCGTTGAGATTTCAGGAGACATTGCTTGCCCAGGTGTTTATGAATTCTGCAAATTACCTGAATTGAAGGATTTGCTTGGTCGGGCAGGAGGATTAGTTTATCAAACTGAAAAAGGCCTACCATTCAAACATGTTTTTCTCCATTCCGGTACATGTGTCGATGTTAGAAGCGATGGAAAAGAGTCCCGTATCTTTGAAGGTGAAATGTCGGCCTTTTATAAGATTACGCTTGGTATACCCCTTTTAATTAACATGGAAACTCAGGAAGGATTGACAGCGGTTCCCGGAATAGGCGCTAAAATTGCCGATGCTATTATTCGCGAAAGGAACAAAAGGGGTGGTTTTAAGAGTTTGGATGAAATCTTGTCTATAAAAGGAATTGGTCCTGCATTATTCAGAGAAGTGAACCATTATTTTGTAATATAGGGGGCACAAGAAAGAGGCCTTTTTATGGGAGTTAAGCAAAAAGCTGCAGACTGGTTGATTGGGTTGATGGTGACTCTATTCTTTTTTTATGTCACTTTAACAGGTGTCATAGGTTTAATGGATGATATCGAGATGAAATCCTTTGATTTTAGGGCAAGGATCACTGCACCCAAAGACAGAAACCCTAATATTGAACTTGTGGTGATAACTGATGATGATCTCTCAGAACTTGGGAGGTTCCCGTGGCCGAGGCATATTTTTGCTCAGGCCATTCAGAATCTTTCACTTGCCGGTGCCAAAGTGATTGCTTTGAATATACCATTTGCCGGACCAGAAAAAAGTCCAGGGCTAAAGGCTATTAGGAGTTTGAAGGAAAGCTATGAGATGTCCGGACTTGACCGGCAGGGTATAGGATTAGACTTCTATGAAAAACTATCAAAGGCTGCGGACGATCTGGATAATGACGCCAAGTTATATAGTTCTATCAAAAAGGCAGGGAATGTGGTTCTGCCTATTTCATTTGAGAACACAGGCCGAGATCAACAGGTCCTTGATTTTATTTCCAAGCATTCATTTAAACAAATCAAGAGGGTTGACCAGAAATCGGATATCTCTTCTGTTATTTTGTTTTCTAAGTTACAGCCCATTATACCTTCGTTTGCTGAAGCTGCCGCTGGCATAGGCCATATGAACCTCTTTCCTGATCAGGATGGGTATATCAGAAATCAGGTCCATGTGGTTGGCTATTTGCAGAGCACCTATTTCCCTTCCTTTCCCTTGGCTATTGTCAAGCAATTTAGGGATCTAAAAGATCAAGACATTACCGTAATTTTTGGTGAAGGAATCGATCTAAAGTTAAGTCCTTCATCGATTATTAAGGTGCCGGCAGGCTTCCAGATGAAGACGCTGATTGATTGGAGTAGCGGGCCTGGTGTGGCATTCAACCAGACACCCTTTAACAAGGTGTTGAAAAATAATGTTCAGACCAGTTTGTTTAGAGATAAGATCGTGATTATTGGTCCCACTGCTTTTAAGCTTGGAGATCAGTTCACTACACCTATTTCAGGGGACCTTCCGGCGATTGAAATAGTGGCAAATTCTGTGGCCAATATTCTGAATCAGAGCTTTTTTTCGCGACCCAAGTGGATTCCTCATATGGAATTGGCAATCTTGGTATTTTTTGGACTATTTATCACCTTCATTTTTCCAAGATTAAGGGATGTAACGGGTTTAGTAGCCATATTAGGATTGTTGATCGCATATTCCATTACGGGAACAGGTCTCTTTTTATATTCAAACATCTGGTTGAGGATTACGCCACCTATATTACTTTTGATAGTCGGCTACATCTTGATCGTTACCAAACGTATTTTGATTCCAGATAAGACAGGGGAAAAGGTTGGAGAGGAGGATATTCCCAAGGTTAGAGATGCTGAGGACTCCATGGTTTATGGAGATGTTGGGCCAGCGCTTGGAGAGACTGATAACAAATTCAACCTTGGACGGTATGAAGTAGTAGAAGAGATAGGGCGGGGCCCAATGGGAATTGTTTACAAGGCTTTTGACCCTGAACTCAACCAAAGTGTAGCCATCAAAACGATAAAACTATCTGAATTTGACCAAGATATTGTGGGTGAAATCAGAGATCGTTTTTTTCGTGAGGTTGAAACGGCTCGTTTATTGTCTCATCCGAATATTATTAAAATCTATGACTGTGGAGAAGCAAACAACCTATTTTATATAGTAACGGAGTACTTGGAAGGAGATGATTTAGGCCTGCATACTAAGAAGGGGCACCTTTTCCCGATTAGAGAGACCCTGAGTATTATAGGTCATGTGGCAGATGCCTTAGGCTATGCCCATAGCAAAAACGTTGTCCACCAGGATATTAAGCCTGCCAACATAATAAGGGTTAAAGAGACCAATGAGGTGAAACTGACAGATTTTGGAATCGTTCAAACTCCGTCCTACATGTCTCCTGAGCAGGTGTCCGGCAAAAAAGTGGATGGCCGTTCGGATATCTTCTCACTTGGGATAGTGTTTTTTGAGATGTTGACAGGGGAGAAGCCCTTTACAGGAGAAGATATGACTTCTTTGATGTTTAAGATTGCAAAAGAAAAACATCCCTCACCCAGGGCTATTAACTCAAAGATTCCTATCATTATTGAAAAAATAATTGATAAGGCACTTGAAAAGGATTTGGGCAGGCGTTATCAGAGAGCAGATCAAATGGGCATTCATCTAAAAAAGGTGGTTGCCAGTATTGATGAGTTTAGGCAGAAAAAGAACCAAGCTGAATGATTATTTTAGGAATAGACACTTCTTGTGACGACACTTCTGCCGGAATAGTTGAAGATGGACAGAGAACTTTGTCCAATGTGGTCCATTCTCAGGTCAAGCTTCATCACCCACACGGTGGCGTTGTTCCAGAGCTTGCTTCAAGAGAACACCTTCGGTATATTGTGCCAGTGGTTGAGGAATCCTTATCAAGAGCCAATATCCGGATGAGAGACCTAGACGGTATCGGTGTAACAGTAGGCCCAGGTTTGGTGGGATCCCTTTTAGTGGGGCTTTACTATGCCAAAGGCCTGTCTTATGTTAATAACATCCCTCTGGCTGCAATCAACCATTTGGAGGGTCATATTCTCTCTATCTTTTTGGAGAAAGAAGTCCCTCCGTTTCCCTTTATGGCCCTGACTGTCTCTGGAGGACATACAAGTCTGTATCATGTAACAGGCTACGGTCAGTATACCCAAATGGGCCAGACCCTTGACGATGCGGCTGGGGAAGCATTCGATAAGGTAGCAAAAATCTTAGGATTAGGTTACCCTGGAGGAGTCGTTATTGAGAAATTGGCCCGGGAGGGTGATAAAGACAGGATCAGATTTCCAAGAGCATATCTGTCAAACGATTCCCTCGATTTTAGCTTCAGCGGCTTGAAGACCGCTGTTGCCTTATATGTCAAGAAATGGCATAAGAGTCAAATAAAAGGTCGTGAAGTAACACTCGCAGATATTGCAGCGTCGTTTCAGGAATCAGTCATTGATGTTCTTGTTAGCAAAGTGATGAAGGCAAGGGAAAAGATGAACGTTACATCGGTTATGGTTGCAGGTGGCGTTGCGTGCAACAGTAGATTGCGAACCAAATTATTGGAGGCAGCAAAAAGCGAGAGTGTAAAAATTTTTTACCCTCGCCCGGAGTATTGTACAGATAACGGAGCCATGATTGCAGTCACAGGCTACCATAGACTCTTGCATTATGAAAGATGTGATTTGTCTATGGATGTGAGATCCAAGTACCCTATTCAGGAGCTTTCTCCTATTATTTCCTGTCAGCATCAATAGAAATTAACAAGTTGTTCCTATTCCTAAATAAGCGGAATTGTCTGCAGGGCATCACAAGCGTTTAGCAAAGGTATGCAAGCTTGTTTCCATATCGGAAACTCAACACTTTAAACCGGGAGTCCACTGATAGGCTTCAGCTGTTTGGGTAAAATATATTGAGGTTCCAAAGGCAGATCAAATATTACTATTTAAGATTCATCAGGTTTAGGGGTGAACCTCAAGAACTAGCCCTCGGGATGGCACTTGGGATCCTTACCGGTATGATGCCCATTATGCCATTCCAGACAGTCCTAGCCATAAGCTTAGCCCTATTCTTTAAAGGGAGCAAAATAACGGCTGCACTAGGCACTTGGGTAAGCAATCCACTTAACTGGTATTTTATATACTACTACAATTACAAATTGGGAGCTTTTTTATTGGGACTCCCAAAAAATAATGCGATCTTCTCATCCGTAATGACTGCTATTCGATCCGGTGAGGAATCAATGGTTGTTGTGGGAAAGATCATAGGCGCGGGAGGTTATATTATCGCTGCGTTTTTTCTTGGTGGACTAGTTATGGGTATTGTTGTTGCCGTCCCATGCTATTTTGTTTTTATGCATTTTTTCAAATATATAAGGGCGTTGAAAAAATCGAGAAAGGAATTAATAGATTGAAGTATTTCAGATCATTAAATACAGGGTCTGCCAGCCATTACGAGGCTTCGGCCGGGGTAAGTGTGCCAAAATTTCGGCCCAAAAAAAGTTTAGGGCAACATTTCTTGGTTGATCCCAAGATCGTCAACAAGATCATTTCTCATGCAGGATTCCGAGGTTCTGATCTTGTCCTGGAAATTGGCCCTGGCAAAGGTGCCTTAACTTTCCCGCTTGCAAGATCAGTTGATCATGTTGTTGCCGTTGAAAAAGATACACATTTAATCTATTTGCTCAAAGGGAAGCTTTTTAAGGCAGGAATCAGAAATGTAACGGTTATCAACCATGATATACTCACATTTGATTTTAAAAAGATAGCGTCTTCTTTCTCAATAAAGCCCCAGATTATCGGAAACCTACCTTATAATATCTCCTCACCTTTTTTGGAAAAATTGATTGAATATCGGAACCTGGTGAGCAAGGCTATATTGATGTTTCAGGTAGAAGTTGCCAAAAGGATAACCTCTCATCCAGGTGGGAAGATCTACGGAGCCTTAACCCTGTTGATTCAGTATTACGCACAATCTGCTATTTTGTTTGAAGTGCCGAGAACAGCATTTTTTCCCAGGCCGAAGGTTGATTCAATGGTTGTAGAGTTGGATTTTGAGCGGCCATATCCAAGGCGTACGGCAGATGAATCCAATTTCAAAAAAGTGGTGAAAGGGGCCTTTGCCCATCGACGAAAAACACTTTTTAATTCACTCAAGAGCTCTTATCCTTCTTGGGATCGAGAAGTGATTTTGGATGGGATGAAAAAGTGTGCAATTAATCCTGAAACAAGGGCCGAGATGCTTGACATGGATGATTTTTTATGCCTGGCCTCAGTTTTGAAAACTGGCAGGTGTTTTGGAATTGACAAAAGGATAAGGTAAGTGGTAGCTGATTTGAATTTGTCTTACGGGATTTCATTATGAGAAATTATCTGATTTGATAATTTCTTATCTATTTTAAGGATAGTCGGTTTTGATATGTCAAAGAGACTCTTATGGAAGTTATAAAGACCGTTGAAAAGATGCAAAAGCGTTCCGAGGCTTTAAGGTTAGGAGGCCATACGATTGCTCTCGTTCCTACAATGGGTTTTTTCCATGAGGGTCACTTGGAATTGATAAGAGCAGGAAAGAAACTTGCTGACAAATTAATTGTTAGCATATTTGTGAACCCGACACAATTTGGTCCTACGGAAAATTTCAGTGAATACCCAAGAGATACAGAAGGTGATCTTGCAAGGGCTCGTGAGGTCGGGGTTGATATTATTTTTTCCCCATCAGTTAAAGATATGTATCCTGAAGGTTTTCAAACAAATGTGCAGGTAGAAAAGGTAACTCAACACCTTTGTGGTGTTTCAAGACCTGGTCATTTCAATGGTGTTACCACCGTGGTTGCCAAATTGTTTAACATTACAGTGCCGCATTCAGCTGTTTTTGGCCGGAAGGATTATCAACAGTTGATGGTCGTCACTCGTATGGTTGCTGACCTTAATATGCCAATCAAGATTTTCGATGTTCCCACTGTTAGAGAGCTGGATGGGCTGGCAATGAGCTCACGTAATAGCTATCTAAATCCAGAAGAAAGGAAATCGGCACTTTGCCTAAAGAAGTCTTTGGATATGGCCAATAAAATATTCCAAGGAGGAGAGAAAGAGGCAAGTGTTATCAAAAATGCCGTTGTATCGTTGATACAAGACCATCCATTCACTGATATTGATTACGTTTCTCTGTGTGACCCTTTTACACTTGAAGATATTGAAACACTTGGAGAAAAAAACATTTTGGCCTTGGCGGTTCGCATCGGCAAGACCAGATTGATCGATAATTGTCTGCTCCAGATGTCACCAAGCCGTTGATCAGTATACTAAATAGCCAGCTGGTAATTGTTTAGCTCTTTGAAAATAAGACAGGATTTTGTGGTTTTCTGAAAGAGACCTCTATGTCACTATAATTTGCAGATGATTTTTTTAAAGCGCTAAATTGTTATTTATTTGGCTAATATAACTCGAAAGGCATCATTTATGTTTAACGAATTTTTAGCTAACAAAATTGAAAGGAGATACATATGAAATCTTCAAATTTTTTATTTACCTCGGAGTCGGTCACGGAGGGACATCCTGACAAGGTGGCCGATCAGATATCCGACCATATTGTAGATAAAATGATTGAGCAGGACAAACAAGCCCGTGTGGCCTGCGAGACCCTGGTAACAACGGGTATGGCTATTATTGCTGGTGAAATTACAACCTCTGCCTACGTAGATATGCCAGATGTGGTCAGACAAACGATCAAGGATATTGGTTATATTAACTCCTCAATGGGTTTCGACTGGGAGACATGTGCCGTGCTTTCTACGATCGACAAACAGTCCACGGATATTGCCTTGGGCGTGGATGCTGAAAAAGGGCTTTTTAAGGAACAGGGAGCAGGTGATCAGGGATTGATGTTTGGGTATGCGTGTAAAGATACACCAACCCTGATGCCTATGCCCATATACCTGGCCCATTTACTGACTAAAAGATTAGCCCATGTCCGGAAATCAGGTCAGCTCCCATGGCTAAGGCCAGACGGCAAGTCACAGGTGACCGTAGAATATGTTGATGGCAGGCCTTCAAGGGTTCATACTGTAGTTATCGCAGCCCAGCACAATCCTGATGTGGATTACAATACTCTTTCCGAAGCTATTATAGAGGGAGTGATCCGGGAAGTTGTTCCAAAGGAGATGCTGGATGAAAACACTCAATATTTTGTCAATACCACTGGAAGATTTGTGATAGGTGGCCCTTTAGGGGATTGTGGAATAACCGGCCGAAAAATTATTATGGACACTTATGGGGGGTTTGGCTACCACGGTGGAGGAGCATTTTCCGGCAAGGATCCTTCCAAGGTAGACAGGAGCGCTTCATATATGTGTCGTTACATTGCAAAGAATATCGTGGCAGCTGGGCTGGCAGAGAAATGTGAAATACAGATCGCATATACTATTGGCCGGGCCGAACCGGTTTCCGTAATGGTCGGCGCTTATAGCACAGGTATTATCTCAAGCAGCGAGTTAACCGAAATCGTAAAGAAAGAGTTTGACCTTCGTCCAGCTGCCATAATTGAAAGGCTTGATCTCATAAGACCAATTTATAGGAAAACCTGTAATTATGGACACTTTGGCAGGGAGCTGCCTGAATTTACGTGGGAAAGGACTGACGGGGTGGAGAGCCTTAAGAAGGCAGTGAAGTGAAGTATTTTAGATAACTAATAATTTTAGATAACTAATAATAATCAAATAACGAGGTTATTTCAATGGATTATGATATCAAAGATATCAATCTTGCTGAAAAGGGACGTTTAAGAATAGAGTGGGCAGGGATGAGCATGCCTGTCCTTGCATCCATTAGAGATCGATTTTTAAAGGAAAAGCCCCTTAAGGGTCTCAGGCTTTCCGCCTGTCTGCACGTTACAACGGAGACATCGGGTTTGCTTAAAGCATTAAAAGCGGGCGGTGCGGATGTAGTTTTGTGTGCGTCTAACCCCCTCTCTACACAGGACGATGTAGCCGCCTCCCTGGTGGCCGATGATGAGATACCTGTTTTTGCCATAAAGGGTGAAGATCATGTAACTTATTATAATCACATCCTTTCCGCTTTAAAACATAGGCCTAATTTAACAATGGATGATGGTGCTGATCTGGTTAGCTCCATCCATTTTATTGCCCTAAAAAAATGGAATGAACTGGAGCCTACTGTCAGTGATTGGTGTGAGAACCTATCAGATGATGAGAGAGATAAATTACTCTTAAATGTCCTCGGTGGCACAGAAGAAACAACCACGGGAGTTATACGGCTAAGGAGCATGGAAAAGGACGGTGTTTTACAATTTCCTATCATTTCTGTCAACGATGCCAATACCAAACATCTCTTTGATAATCGTTATGGGACTGGTCAAAGCACAGTAGATGGGATCATCAGGGCCACCAACCGATTGCTTGCTGGTAGCGCTTTCGTGGTTAGCGGTTACGGCTGGTGTGGTAGAGGCGTAGCCAATCGCGCAAAAGGGCATGGGGCCCGTGTGCTTGTCTGTGAGGTGGACCCATTGAGGGCCCTTGAGGCCGTAATGGATGGTTTCCAAGTTATGACGATTGCCCAAGCAGCACCATTAGGAGACTTTTTTTGCACTTTAACAGGGGATATTAATGTTATACGGGTTGAACATTTTTTAGCTATGAAGGATGGTGCCATAATTTCAAACTCAGGGCACTTTGATGTGGAACTGGACCTGCCAGGCCTAATTGAATCTTCAGTTGATAGGCGTCTTATAAGGGAGTTTGTTGAAGAATTTAGCCTCAAGAATGGTCGAAAAATTTATCTATTAGGTGAAGGTCGGCTCATCAATCTGGCTGCGGCCGAAGGGCATCCAGCAAGCGTTATGGATATGAGCTTTGCCAACCAAGCCCTGTCTGCGGAATATATGGCAAAAGAACATTCAAACATGGAAAAGAAGGTCTATCCGGTCCCACAGGAGATAGACAAAGAAATTGCCAGTTTAAAATTGAAATCTATGGGTATTGAGATAGACACCCTTACTGAAGAGCAGGAGAGGTATTTGTCATCCTGGGAAATGGGGACTTAGGACCTTTTGCCTTTTAGAAATTCACATTTTTGAAGAAAAAATGTGCTATCATTCCGGCAATTGGCGCGAAAAAGAAGGTACATACCAGCCGGATGACCGTCAGCTTCCATCCCAGTATGCCCAGTTCGAGAGGAATCCGGCTTAAGGCAATAAGCGACCAACTAGTCAGAAATGCGACCATGGTACCCACCCCAGCCCCTGATTTAAACAGTCCTAAAGCCACGGGTAGGCTGACAAATGGGCCTCCTGGTGTCAGTCCCCCGGCCAACGTGCCGATCATAATCCCCCGAAACCCCGATTCGGCACCGATCCATTTGTTGATCGACTCCTGTGGAATCATCTCTTGGGTCATGGATGCAACGATAAAGGCAAAAATCAGAAGTGGCAGCACGTCAAGGAACATCAAACCAGCGTTTTTGAGGCCGGTGATATGCTGGCCACCGCCTTTGGAATACCCTATCATAAGCAATACCAAGGCAATTATGCCCAAAAAAATCGTCGGAATCAGCATGCTCGAATCTCTCCCGGCTTTAGCCATTTGTTGTACTTCCTTGAAATGAATTTTTTACAGGCCTTCAACCAAGTTGAATGTGTCACTTTACCTGGTTCATATTATGAGAGCTTTGCAAAACCTGGTGAAAATCACCCTTATGAATGATTCTAACAATATTGACCTTTTAAAATCAAAAAAAATCAGTGAGAAATAGTAGTCAAAAT
>CAYRFN010000107.1:0-13073 GCA_964423495.1 uncultured Desulfobacteraceae bacterium | reverse complement strand
AAAGGCATTCACCCACGGGCTCACGCCCGTGGTCCTCTGCCTGTTTTTGATAGATTATGGTTATCGGTCATCTATCAGCCTTAACAAAACAACTTTTGATTAGTTCAAAGTGATTGGAGTGAGTACGTATTTTCCACCAGATATGACCGCTCTTTTCTATTCTCCATTCTGGCAACAATTCGTTTTTATAACCTTTTAAGAGAGCTATGATATTTTCCATTCCCACTCCGGAATAAAGACCGCTATTTGTACCACCTAACCAATCTTCCTCATTTGCGACATCAATCGACCATGAAAAAGGGTCTGAAAAAAGAAACTGTGCATCTTTTTCTTTTGCCACACGATTCATTTCTTTAAGATGTTTTATTGGAAACGGAACTTTATCAATAAGATTAAGAGAGGCAAGAGATGAAATAATTTTTGATTTAAAAGGTAATGCCTGTGCATCCCCAATGATGAACTCAACCTTATCGCTATTCCACATTTCCGGCAAATATACGGTTATTTCTCTTGTAAGAAGCCCTTCTTGCTGTAACCTAATTGTCATCTTTCGATTTAACATTAGCTCTCTTGCTGACTGAATAAAAGACAAGGAGTTATCAACACCAACTACAAAATCACTCTTTTTACTCATTTCAAATGTAAAACGCCCCACAGCAGAACCTGTGTCAATCGCAATTCCGGAATGCCGGTTCATAAGATCTGCCCATTTACTATATGCATCAGTCGCGTTTGTTTCATTTAAAACATCACCATAATGGCTCCACATATATGAAGATAGAGCTGGGGCCGTTTCATATTTGGAATCGATATTTTGCTTTCTTTCAACCGATATCGGGTCAAGAAAAGCTACCCCATTCATAATAGGGTAGACTTTGCCGCATTGACGACAATCTAAAGAACCTTTAACGATATCTTCCACTTTCTCTTCAATGATTTTGCAGTCCAATGTGTTTTCATCAGGAAGACAGGCAGGGCAGGTAAGCATCTCTAAGAGTATTTTTTTCATTAAAACCTCCTTTATAGTGTTCAATCAAAGGATGGTAATGAGTTGATATAGGTGTTTACCTCACATATGCCTTCGTTCCAAAAACCAAAGAGGTCATAGGCGTTTCTAAAGCCTATCATATCCATGACAGAATCGTCTTGTATAAGTTGTTCTATGGCGTTGTAGTTCTTTTTAATGCCAGGAACGCCTGGAAAATCCGTTCCAAAAAGGTATTTATGGCTGAATTTTTTCAAAGAAGGAAAATATTGTAGGAGATTTTTTGGGGGCAGCCCCGATACATCAATATAGACATTTTTGAATCTTTTTACCATAAACTCTGCGATGTTATACCAGAACCCCCTCCCCCCATGGCAGAGAACAATCTTCATATCCGGGAAATCGCTTATTACATCATCAAAGGTATAGGGGTCTGCATATCTCATTTTGGCGCTTTTAAATAGGGTTGTACCAGCATGAAACATTACGGGAATACCTTGTTTTTCGCATTTTTCATAAACAGGGTAGAGCCTCTCGTCATTGGCATAGAAAAAGCCGTGAATAGCATGAATTTTTAATCCCTTTGCTCCGTTATTGAGTTGATCTTCGAACGTCTTCGTGGGGTCATCGTGATAATTCGGGTTCAGGTTTGCGATAGGGATAAACTCCGGGTGAACTTCATGGATCTCTTTTGCCCGCTCAAACGGCATGATTCCGGCAGTTAGGGGTGAATATTCGGGAATCAAAATACCCCCTATCACCCCTTCCCGCTTAAGAACATCCCCATATTGCTGGGGTAACTGTTTTTCATTTTCATCAAAAATATCAGGAACGTAAGGGCCGGTATCCATCCATACTTCTTTTGCCGCTTCTGTCCATTCAAACCTATGCCCCACATGGATGTGAACATCAATAATCCGCATAATTGATAAGACCTCTCTTTTTGAAAACTGAGGGTTTATTGTTCCTCATGCCAGTGCATTCCATTTAACAAGCTCCAAGATCTGCAGCATCCCCTATCACAAAAGATGATGTGTCTTAAAACTTTATTCTTTCGATTTCAGATTCCCGCATACTAAATTCCATAGTCCAAAAGAAGGCCTCCCCTGTATATATTCCGAATACCGCAAGCCGGGGATCTTCAGAAGTCTCTATACCCATATCCTTTAAAAAGGGATATCCTGCAATACATGAATAACTCCTTTAATGTCTTTGTTTTCGAAAAATGATGTGTTCTAAAACTAATGCGCTGATAACACCAATTACAAAACCATTACCGAATATGGGCCTCAGAAAAGTGGGCAAGGTATTGATCACCTGGGAAGGGAGAAAAGCGACAATGGTGCCGAGAAATATTGAGAATCCGATCACCAGGCCATTCTCAAACTGAAAGCCTTCCCCTCCTACGTTCTTGAAGGCTACAATCAGGCCGGCCGCAACCTGGGAGGTCATAACATAGGCCATAACGGCTCCGATTACCACAGAAGGCACACTTCCGATAAATCCAGTTGCAGCAGGAAAAAAGGCTAATATAAGCATTATGGCGGCAGCCGGAAGCAGGGTGAAACGGGATGCGCATCTTGTGGAAACAATTACCCCAGGGCTGAGGGTATAATTGACAGGTCCTATGACGCCAAAAAAGCCGGAGGCAATATTCGCAAGGCCGGTTAACGATATCCCCCTTGTAATGCGACCGTTTATGTCTGCAGGTTCAACCAATTCATTAACCGCTTGAATAGATCCGAGATCGTTGATCGAGAGAGCAATGAAGCAAAAGAGAAAGGATATGAGAACCCCCGGTTGGATAGATAAATGGAAGGTCATTTGCTGGAAAAATCCGCTGAACCAAAGGGCATCCGAAAAGAGATCCTCAGTCAGGCCGTCCGGAAACACCACAAAATAGAGGAAACTGCCAGCAATCATAGCCCAGATAATCAATGTGGATTTCCAAATTCCGCTCAAAAGTCGATAAAAAATAAACATCAGAAAAATCCAGGTCAGGGCAAAACCCATCTGATAGAGAGGGCTTATTCCGCTTTTGCTATCGATTATTAAGTTCTGGATGGTCGGGGCAAGGGTAAAGGTAATTAAAATCAGGACCACGGCGACCACATTGGAGGTAAAGAGTTTCTGGAAATGCCTGAAAAGTCCGCTCACAGCCAGAACGGTAATGAATAATCCTCCGATCATCACAGAGGAGTATATGCTTGACATCCCAAAGCCTTGACTGGCAATAATGCCGACAAGGAGTACGGCCGAGGGTCCCGGGAGCAAAGGCAGTCTATGCCCCCAAAAGATCTGGCAGAAGAGAGTGACGGCGCTTAAAAAAAGGAGTTTCTGAAGGTAGATGATCTGGCTGAATGGATCGAAGGAATGGAGCCCCCCGACCACTTTACCCAGGGTGATAATAGAAGTGATCAGGATGGCCGCCCATTGAATCCCGAAGAGAAAGGATTTTAGAAAAGGTACTCTTTGATCAAGGTCATATTCGAACTTCATTTTTGCTCCTTAATGTTAATGCTTCTTTGCGTCACTTTGGTAAAGACCCCGTTGTTTTTTCTAATCCAAGAACTTTCGAGGCCACTTATATTCATCTTTCATCTCAAGATTTTTGAGCAGCATCATAGAAGAAGTGCCATGGGCTAACAAGGACCCTTCCGCATCCTCCACAAGGGCTTCACCAAGGCAAAGAGTCTTTCCCACTCTCAGGCTTCTGCCTTTTCCTATAAGCGTACCACTGTTTGCAGGCTCAAGATAATTAATCTTTAATTCAACCGTGGTCATCCCTATTCCTTCATTGATCTGGGTATAAACAGCCCAGAATGCCGTGGCATCCACCAGACTGGAAAAAACGCCTCCATGAACAAACCCAAAAGGTTGAAGATGCTTTTCCTGAACCGCAACTTCAAGACGACAATTTCCCCAGTCCAATTCCTCGATTTCCATGGAAATCAATGTAAAGTAAGGACATCTATTGACATTTTCTACTGCCGACTTCACGTAAGCCGGATTGAGTTTTCTCATATCCTACCTCCAGGCCTTTGCATAGGGCCGCTTCCCATTGATCCGGACGTCGGCCCCAACAAGGATTTTCTCTCTCCTGATATATAAGATGCCAGCAGGATTTGCGTTGAAGAGGCATATACTAAATTATTTAAGATGTGACTCCTTCCATTTTGTCACGTTTTTTTCAATACCGGAAGCTTAACATTCTGTTTTATCAGCTAATATAAGGGCTTTGTTTTCGCCAGGGAGATCAATTTCCTTACGACATCTTGGTATTTTAGGTCAAGTGACCTAATCTCAGAGCGAATTATGGCTCTCTGTTCGTCATTTAATTTATCGGAATAAAGGGCCTTCTCTTTGGCTTTAATTTGCTTTTTGATCCTTCTTAGCTGTCCTTCAAGATAAGCGACTTGTGTTTCATATTCATATATTTTTCTCCCCTCATAATAGCCGGCAAGAAATTCAGGCTCAAGGTCCGGCGGACAGACATGTTGGTATATTCTACCTAATCTTCCCTGCTCAAACCCATTATCCCCAGTACAATAGATTCTCAAGCCCTCATCACGACCTGCATAGTAAGCATCCCTGTTGGGGGCAACACCATGTTTTATGCAAGCATCAACATGCTGCTGAAACAAAGCTCTGGGCTTGCCTTTCATGCCGTCTTTATGTCCGATTTCAAACCAATCCGCTTCAAGACACTCATTTTTGGAGAGCGTTGCACAACCCATAAAAAAAACGAACATTAAAGTTGTTAGAATATACATCGGCAATTTAGTCATTGCTAAACCTCCTTTTCATACTCGGCATCACATAGTGTGCATGACATGAGGCCCCTTGATATAAGATGCCAACCTATCTCATGTCAAAGGCAAAGTTCTTTTTTATTATGAAGATCTTGGCCTTTCTTCTTTTGGGAATCTTCTCACCGGAATCCTTGACCCCGCGATCCTCTGAATCCTTTGGAAATCACCAACTCTTTTGGAGACGACCCAAAATTATTCACTTATTTAGTGCTCTTAAGGTACTTAATGAAGTCTTCCATTACACTTTTGCCTAAATAATTCAGGCCAAGACCACTATTTCTGGCAATAACCAGCAGTCTACAGAGAAATTCAAGCGCTTCGGTCATAAGCAAGCATTCATTCAGTGAAGAGCCCCAGCAAACTGTACCGTGATTGTTCAGAATAAGTACCCGACTGGAGCGTGCAGCAGCGGAAGTAGCCACGGCAAGTTCTTGACTTCCGGCATGATGGTATGAAACCCGAGCTACTTGACCCAAGTAGGCCATGGCCTCGGGCAGACAATCCGTTCGGATATCCATGTCAGTGCAGGCAACCAAGGTGGAATAGAAAGGCTGGGAGTGAATCACCGCCTTTGCGTCCCGACAGTTATTGTATATGCTACGATGCAAGCCGGTTTCCATAGATGGACGTCTGGTACCTTCCGATGAATCACAGTCGATTTGACAGAGGATAAGGTCTTCATCCTGTAAACGGCCAAGATCCGTGCCGCCTGCAGAAGTGATGAAGGCGTTCGGTTCTGTTTTTATGCTTATGTTGCCGCTACGGCCCCAGACCAACCCACGCTCGGCCAAATAGCGACCGCAGTTTATCAAACTCTCTCGCGCTCGCATCAGACAGTTTTCCTCCTTTATGAGGATATCCTTAACAATCAGTGACCCTGGACTTTCCTTAGTCCCCACCTTATTTCTCAACGAATCTTATATTCATTTTCTCGAAACGACAGCAACGACTTCCACCTCCACAAGGAATTCCGGCCGGGCGAGGGTTCCCGCCTGCAAAATGGTGCTTGCCGGTGGCTCTTCTACAAGACGGGGGGCATACTTCTGATAATACTCCAGCTCTGTCTTCCTCATAATCTGATAATCCTTAATATCCTTAAAGAGTATGAGGGTTTTGACAATATTTTCCATTTTGCTGCCAATTTCCTCCAGAGCAGCCCTTACCTTTTCAAGGGCCACCCACATCTGCTCGGCCATGGTGTCCGTTAAACAGGCTCCGGTTTCCGTATCTTGAGCAGTCATACCGGATAAAAAAGCCAAATTGTCCACAACGACCGCAGATGCATATTTGGGCGTTCCAGGATGAACGTTAGGATAAACCTGCTTCACACCGCCAATGTAAAAAGGATAATGTTTCACTTCACTTGCCATACCAATACCTCCTCCTTCTTTCTTTTCTGTTTCGTTTGACCGCCAATTAAAACACCGTCAATTGGCCCTTTTTTGGCGCCAGAAACGCATTAACCTCCATTACTTTTTTTCTGACTTCTTTGGTACTGAATCCGAGACCTTATCGGGAAGAACAGAGCATTCTCCTTCTGCATTGCGATATGGAACTGATTTTAAAAATATCCCAATTTTTCCGGTTTCTCCAACTCGCCATAACCGGCCGGTGACTGTATCAAGCATGAACTTGTCTTTGTTAGAATTAGATACCTGGCCAAAAACGAATCTGCCGTTTGCAGAGGATAAAACTTCACGTTGTGATTGTTGTTGTTTTTGTTGCGAGCCTATACCCAGTGGCTGGGCACAAACACCTATGGCGCCAAGTAATACCAATAAGAACAAAGGCATCGCCATAATAACTATTTTGATGCTTCGAACCATTTTTCTACCCTCCCCTCTTATGGATATGGTCTGCTTTTTACTCTTACCCCGATACAATAAGAGTCAAAAGCGGACTTGCCTCCTCTTACAGGCCATTTTACTGAAATTTGATCGTCATCTCAAACAGTTGCCTTAGTCCAACCCCGAAAGCCTCGCTATCTCCTTCATAATATAATCGGTTATCTCTTGAGCGTCCCCATAAGATTCATTTCGAACAGACTTTCCAATTGACAGTTTTACAAGTATTCTTCCTCTTCCTTTAATATATCTTATACCAACAGGTAAAAAATTGGTATCGAGGTGGGAAAAGATCATCCTGATCAATCCGCTGTGTCCCGGCCCCATCCTTTCTTTAAAGTATGTCCCCTCCGGAAAAATAACAATTCCCTCGCCCTTTTCCAACAACCTGAGCATAGCTCCAAAGGAGTGGCGACTCCTTGTCGGTCGCCTTCTATTTAAGGGTATTCCCCCAATTGATGATATAAACCAGCCGGATATCGGGTTATTAAATAGTTCAATTTTGGCTATGTAATAGAGTGGCCTTTTTATTGTTATAGCCAGAATCGGGGTGTCCTCCCAACGCTGATGCTTCGGCAGCAGAATAAAGGATCCTTTTCCAGGTATGTTTTGAAGCCCTGCAATTTGAATATTAAAGAAAGGACAAAGTGCTACTCGTGAGGCAAACCTTATGAGTCCTACGGCAAACGGGCTTCTTTCTGAAGTAGAAGAAGTCATTAGGGTCATTTCTTATGGGTAATCGCCCCCATTAATGGGTATAGGATAAAGGACAAAGGTTGAACGGGTTAAAGGTTCTTCCTTCAGGTTAAAAAAAGTAGATAATTAAGTGGATAACGTATCATACTTTAAATTAAAGTGACATTTTAATCCTTAGAAAAGGCACTCCATCCTAAAGGGGCTCGGGGATCTCTTGAAATGGGAGAAGTTTTTTAAGCCCAACTGCCCGCCTGACAGGCTATATAAATCGCCCCCACAACATCATGAGGCTCCTTCCCCGAAAAAGAAATTCTTATCAACTTTTTAGCTTCAAAAGTGGTACCCCTGGCGCGACTCGAACGCACGACACGCGGTTTAGGAATGTGTCAGACTATATGTTATATATTGTTTTCACGCCTGAATTGATATTGTCTGATTGTCATCCATTATTTTAAATTATACGTAAAGTGCTGCCGAAAAATATACAAATATTCTCATTTCGTTAGCAAAATGTTAGCAAACTTTGTAAGCCTATCAACTTTTCCTTTAATGACTTTTTCAATCATGATATAATTTGATTTGGGTGGGGCTTTTATTCTTTTATTATAGTTTGGTATTGCATTATTGACATAGCATATCAACGGTGCTATATTTCCTCTGTCTAAACTCGAAATTCAATTTTGGTTTTATCAAATGAGTATTGAAGACCGCAAACAATTAATAACGACCTTAGAAAAAGAATCAAACGCACGTATTGTAACTTTTGTCACCGGTGACCGTCCAGGTTTAGAAACAAGAATTGCCGGAGATTCCCTTTCCCTACTTTCGTCGCTTTTATCCAGACTTGAAGATATTCAAGAACGGATCGCTCTATTCATTTATACACACGGTGGTGACACAATTGCTGGCTGGGGTATGGTTAACCTTCTTCGCCAATATTGTAATAAATTTGCTGTGATCGTTCCATTTCGAGCTTTGAGCACAGGAACGCTGATTGCTCTTGGTGCTGACGAGCTATATCTCGGAAGGCATGGTTTTCTCAGCCCTATCGACCCTTCAGTGGCATCTCCTTTTAATCCGATGCAAGAAGGTATAATTCCACAAGGACCGCGTCAATTATTACCGGTAAGTGTCGAAGACCTTGCTGGTTTTCTCGACTTAGCACGTAACGAATTGAAAATTAGCGATCAAGCCAGTTTGGTTAAAATCATAGAGATTTTATCTAACCGTGTTCATCCCCTTGCTTTAGGCGCCGTTTATAGAGCTCGGGAGCAAAGTGGAACTCTAGCCCGTCGACTATTAGAGCGTCATATTGATGACAGGGGTAAGATAGACCAAATCGTTAATAAACTAACTAGGGAATTACCAACTCATAGTTATTTAATAGGTCGTGATGAGGCACGTGACTATATTGGTCTTACATTAAAAAAGACCTCTCTCAAACTAGAAACTGCAATGTGGCAGTTATACCAACAATATGCGGAGTGGTTTCATCTGAGTGAACCATACAGCCCGATTCTTGATATTGGCTCTGAACAATCTAAGCGTGTTATATATGAACGTGCTGCCATAGAAATGATTCACGATGGCAATCTATATCATTACGTATACTTAGCAGATAAAGAACTTATGCTCATGCAGATTGATCAACAAGGAATCAAAAGTGAACAAGTTGTCGAGCGCATTGTCTATCAAGGATGGCGATCAATGCGAAATGGGGAGTTAATTCAATGAGTATTTTATCGGATTATTTGAACGTCACGACTGATTCTTCACAAATACTTACAGCCCGCTATGGTGATACTGCTGGTATCGCAATTACTGTTGATACTGGCCTATCCGTTTCCATCGGAACCGAAATAATGCCATATTACAGAATTATTATTCCCGAGATTATTTACCCCTCCCCGTCACCATATAAAGAGCTACTCCAGTTTAATGAATCTGAAATCTCTAGGCTAATGCATCCTGACAGTATGGCAAACCCTGTACTAGCTGATATCTGGCGTGATGAAGTAAATGACGAGTTTATCAGTTCCTAGCCCGGGCGATGTTGTATTGATTACTTTCGAGTTCCTTGACCAGACTGGCTCAAAGTTGAGGCCTGCAATTGTTATATCCTATAAAAGCTACAATGCGCATTGGGGGAGATTCATTTTTGCACCAGTATCTGGTTCACCCGGTTCAATAGAGGGTGCAATAGAGATTCAGGATATCGCAGATGCTAGATTAAATCGTCGTTCCTATTGCCACGGAATACTATTTACCGCTGAAAACACTAAAATCCAAAGAATAATAGGTCAATTATCCGTGCGTGACATGGATAAAGTCAGGAAATTGATACATGAAACTCTGGCTATTTAGTAATGCCTCATTATTGAGAATTGCACCATCTTAGTTACGGGCAAACCAGCCCTAAGAGCGTTTAAAGTGGCCTGTATAAGCCTATAATTCATATAATCTAATCTTTGCTTATAGTCAGTCAGGCCGTGTATTAACTCATGCTCACAGACTGTTTCACTCTCACCGAGTTTAAACATAGTCAAACTGAAAAAACCCCACTTCCGATAAATCTACTCGCAAGAAAATTGGGTTCAGGTATTGCATTATAACCTTGCCTTATTGATGAACCTGCCGAAAGTCGCTAATGAAGTCCCAGGTGCCTAACTATTTCGGTTAAGGTATAGCTATAGTCAAAATAGGCTTTTTGAATTGCCTCGTTCCTCTTTCCTCTTTCCCCTCTTCCCTTTCCTCTTTTCTCTCTCCTCTCTCCCTTTTCTCTTTTCCCTTCATTGATCCTATGCCAAAGTTAAACACAAAACGGTCATGTCGTGTAATGTGTAAGCCTGCCCTTTGCTGATAACTATAATTGTCTCGATTCTGAGTGGCAAGATATCACAGTTTCGTCTTTTTAGACTCCATGTCTTTTAAAACTTCCTTTAGTCGTTCTGGAACCTACGTTCCCCAATACCCCGCGAGCCACACCGGGTTGGAGTTGAATGGCGTGCCCTGCCACAGCTTCAGCTGTTGGCTATCATTCATATCCTACATCTCTGTGGCTTTTATTATCAATATCTTACTTCAATGATAGCATATAGTCGCGGCCCTATTTTAGCAGGTTTTCCGTTCATTCTTTGGTTGTTTTTTGCATCACAATATCATAAACTGACTATCAAAAGTGTCGGCTAATATTATGTTCACTCAGGAGAGGATGAAACGGATCTACGCACCAACGCGGTCGCCGGACGAGTGGCGGAAAATACTCGCCGAGCCCGAAAAACAGTGGAAGACAGGGTGCTCGGCACGTTCCCTCGCTTACGCATGGGAGGAAGCAAAAGGATTCCCGGCAGCCGTGAAAGCTGTACTTAACCAGAGTTTCCCCGGTATCGACCCCCTTATTATTCTGCCCGAGCATCAGGTCGCACTGCCCGGCGGCAAAGCCGCCTCGCAGAATGACGTATGGGTTTTGGCCAAGTCTGCGAGCGAACTGATCTCCATCGCAGTCGAGGGCAAGGTCGCGGAGACATTCGGCCCCGCCATTGGAGAGTGGAATTCCGACGCTTCTCCTGGCCGTAGGAAACGGTTCGTGTTCCTGACGGAACTACTCAGACTTGCCGACGTTCCCACAGGCACGCGATACCAACTGCTGCACCGAACCGCGTCTGCTGTGCTCGAAGCAGAGCGTTTCAACGCGCAGCATGCCGTGTTGCTCGTTCACTCTTTCAGTCCTGAGAATATGTGGTTCGAGGATTTCGCCGCTTTCGTCAACCTGTTCGGCAGAACCGCAAAGGTTGATCAGTTGTGGAAGCAGAAGGAAACAGGACTCCGGCTCTCCACTTCGCGTGGGTGCACGGAGACGAGACGTACTTGAAACGATGAGCGAACCGTTGCCTCGACCGTACCCCGAAAGGCGCGCGGAGGCGCCTTTCGGGGTACGGTCAGGCACACGTTACCGCGACACTTGCGCGTCGCGCTAATGCGGCGTTGACTTCGCCGCATTAGCGAAAAAAATTAAATAAAAAAAATTAAAATACTTATCACTGTCCTAGCAATTGTTTACTATCATTATCTATGAATTCTCAAGCAGAAAAAGAATGTGAAGAAATGGCAAAATACCGAAGATATGCCTTAGCAGCACTCCAAATACTTATCGAAACCGGAAATACAAGACTATCCAAAAATGATTTAATAATGTTAGAAGAAAAACCAAATGAATTAAATCAAAAAAATCAAAGACTGGGAGAACTCTATGATTCAATATTTAATGGATTTTTTGATTGTGCAGCAAAAGGGATAGCCTTATATCCTGAAGAAGAAGTAGTTCAACGTTTTGGAAATTCGCTAGAAGATAATTATCCCGAGGCAAATGAGGTATTTCTAAAATTTGCCAAAACATATTGGACATTGAGAACATTACAAATTGATCTATTAGAAAATGACCAAATGGAATGGCTTGGTGCCCATCTTTTAGGTAATCTCGAACAGGATATTGGAGCTGTATTTTTTCCCACTCCTGGTCCTGCACAGATTTCACCTTCAAAACGTGAAAAATTTCAACGAGAACTTTTAGAAGAATTTGGAAAAAATATAGATATTGATAAATTTATGGAGGGAAATCCAATACTAATAAGAGATAGAGAATCATCTTTATGGTGGAAAATTAAAAATATATTTAATCGCTAACAAATCGCTCCAGCCGACCAAAAAGCTGCTCTTTTCGGCGGCTGAGCTACAACGTGATATCTGCTATTTTGATCAGGAATTTATGGCACTTAATTCATAAGATATCCGGATATATGAAAGCATGATGAAATTCTATTTGGCTGTAATGGTGGCAAGATACCTAACATTTTTAAAAATCTAAAAACTTAATAACTGAAGAGTTTTCTTTTTTTCAAGATTTGCGGATGAAATATTGTATGTATTGGCGTTAAACGAATCTACGTATTTCAGTTAGTACTACGCACCCAGCCTGTCCATGTTAGGTATAGTAATAATAAGCCAGGAAACTTGCGAGAGACTTTCTATTATATAGCAGGATACTTGAATTCTGGGATTTAAAGCTCACACTACAACATGTTGATGTAATCTTTAACTGAAAGAGTGAGTAAAGATCATCCTTTACCTACCCATCAATTCTGAGACAAAAAAACAAGAATCGGGACAAAGCTAAGAACAAGCCAAATTATTTCCCTTAAAAAACCTTTCAGTACTTGACTTCCAAAAGCATACCGATATTTTTGTATAGTTCTTGGAAATATTTTCCCAATTATATAAGACATATTTATAAACACACCTCTTTTCTGGCCTAACAGGCAAATAAGGCCTAATGCAGCCTTGGGCAAAAGGATAATAAAAAATATGGCCCAAATACCAAATAACCATCGGCCATTTATGAAATGTAGAACAGCCACAGTTCCATTTAGAAATAATCCCATCAAAAAAACAAGATAGACGATGTACGTACCATATTCGAAAAGGAAAGTGTCTCTTTGATCATCATTATTCATAGATTTTAAGATCTCCAAAATTACAATAAAAGCCGAAAACAACTGCTAATCAATAAGAACAATCCTGTCATCGGTCGTGGCAGGCACTTTAAAGATAGGCAATGCATATATTACTATCCACTACATTATAGTATATATGTCTGCTAGAAAACCTCTTGTCATTATTAGAACATATGGATCATCTCCAGATTAGTTGATAAAAATAAGGGGAATATGTAGTGATTTC
>CAYRFN010000106.1:0-13090 GCA_964423495.1 uncultured Desulfobacteraceae bacterium | reverse complement strand
ACGTAGTATCAAAAAAGTCAACTAAATAATTACCTAACTATCGTTGTAGTATTAGGATAAAAATTTGATTCTTTCCTCAGAGGAATATGCTTAGCATTCCATAGGGCAGGTTCAGAGATTGTCCAAAGGTGGGCGTTTTTCAAAGGCCTCTCTTAACCTGGGCGAAAACTCGCTATTAGCTAATATTCTCCCGGTAAGAGCTACTATAAAGGTTTCATAATGATCTTGTGATCAACCAATGAAAGTGCTTTTACCTTCGCTCTTACAGTTTTCTGCTCTCCAAACATATTGACAAGTATGATTTCATCCTCTTTGTTTTCGAGCAGATCTACTTTCTCAAGAACCAGTTCTTCCATTCCATCTCTTAGGACATAAACAGAGGACTCACACATCTTCATTCATCTCCGCTATAGTTTTTACAACACGATCAACAAGATGGGGCAAAGGTTCCTCTGGCACGCCCACAATAATGACCTTTTCCTGTGTTAGGGGTATTAGTATCTTCTTCGCATCACTTGAACTTACCGCAGCAGCAGTTCGCGGAGTAACTTCTCCCATCATGGAGTTCGCCATCAAGATCGCCAGCGGCCCAATTATCAAATCCACGGTCTGGCTGGTACGCACAATAGCGTTTTCACCCGTAGCGCCTCTATTCGCCCCCGCTTTTATCATCCTTGAAGTTGCGATAGAATTAGTCCCTAGGGCAAAAATCGACAAATCGTTTCCCATAGATTCCCTCAACCCCTTTATAATGGTAGCACCAATTCCACCTCCTTGCCCATCAACGACCATTATTTTCACTTTTTCACCCTGGAGTAACTATCAAAATAGCCATGTTTCTCATTAATAAAAAACCGTTACCAGGCACAATCAAGTTAAACTGTTGTTCTAAGAACTCTAAAACAATCAAGATAGGATCTCCAGAAGCCTATCCAATTCCTCATCGGAATAAAAATAAACGACAATACGACCTTCCCTGCCAACCTTCTTTATTTCCACCTTTGTGCCAAGCGAGCGTTTAAGATTATCTGCCAGTGATTGGAGATAATAGTCCAGGTCAACATCCCTCTTTACCGAACGAGCTGGGGCCCTTCTCTTTTTCACCAAAGCTTCCAACTGACGCACCGACAGTCCTTTATCTACAATCATATCCCTCAAAGCCTTTTGCTCTGCACTATTTTTTAATCCAGCTAGGACACGAGCATGGCCCATGCTGAGGCGCCTATCGATCACATCTTTTTGCAGAAATTCAGCCAAATTCAACAATCTCAATAAATTTGTAATGGTTGAACGATCCTTCCCTAAACTTTTTGCCACGGAATCCTGAGTAGCGCCGGTTTCTTCTAATAATCTCTTATAGGCCAACGCCTCTTCAATGGGATTGAGATCCTTTCTGTGAATATTTTCAATTAGAGCCAATTCTAATATTTCAGGTCCGGCTACCTCTCTTACTACGACTGGGATTTGATCAAGGCCTGCCTTTTGTGCTGCTCTCCATCTTCGTTCTCCAGCGATAAGTTGATATCCTGACTCGGTCCTGCTAACAAGTAGTGGCGTAACAATTCCCTTCTCTCTGATAGAATTCACCATTTCTTCCAGTTCAGGGTCTGAAAATTCTTGTCTTGGTTGGAATGGATTGGGCTCTATTGCCTCTATGGGGCACTGGAAAAATTTCTCTCTCCCATCTTCCATTTTGTGGGCATCAGGTATTAAGGCCGACAGGCCTCTTCCAAGGGCCTTTCTTTTTGGCATTGTTCACTATTCCCTTCCTAATATCTCCTTCGCCAGAGCCAAATACGATTGAGATCCTGTAGAACGGATATCATAAAGTATAATCGGCGACCCATGACTCGGGGCTTCGCTTAGTCGCACATTGCGCGGAATAACTGTGTTGAAAACATTTCCCTTAAAATGGATACAAACTTCTTCCGCCACCTGTTGTGAAAGATTATTTCGTTTATCATACATAGTCAATAGAATCCCGGTAAGACTAAGCATGGGATTGAGGCCCATTTTCACGGCCTGCACCGTCTTCAATAAATCCGATAACCCCTCCAAGGCATAATACTCACATTGTAATGGAATAAGTACGGAGTCCGCTGCTGTTAGCGCATTTACCGTTAAAAACCCCAAAGATGGCGGACAATCCAAGAAAATAAAATCATACTTTTCTTTTGCTTTGGCGATCCCATTTCGAAGACGGAACTCTTTGTTATCAATTGAAACTAACTCAACCTCTGCTCCAACCAGATCCGTTGTTGAACCGATCACATGCAATCCTTTAAGGGCAGCTTCATTGATTATGTCATCCGCTGAAACCGCCCCCATCAATAAATCGTAAAGCCCTTTTTTGAGACTTTTTCTATCAAACCCCATACCAGTTGTCGCATTTCCCTGTGGATCACAGTCTATTAGCAAGCATGCTTTTTCCGCTGCGGCAAGAGAAGCAGATAGGTTTACTGCAGTGGTCGTTTTCCCTACACCACCTTTCTGGTTGGCAATGCAGATGACTTGTCCCATAAAGGCTAACCCTACGAAAAATTAATAACATTCTAAAGTGGTTACATCCAATTTGTACCCTGCCGGTCTATGGATACCGATTTATTAAGAGAAATTTATATACCCTTATTAGTTACAAAACTATTTAACGTTACCAAAAAAGTGTACTTATTAAAAGCCCTTATTAAAACGACACTAATATTATTGTTGGGGCTACAAAAACCAAGACAATGTTTCACGTGAAACATCTTTCGTAAACGTCTATATGTTTATTTCTAACTAACAGACTTGCCCTAACCCAATGAAAAAAGTTTATAACCTTCAAAACTGTTTACATCCATTTTATATCTGTCCGGTTTATTATCTCTATTTTTTAAATGTTAGTTCCATGATTTTGGATCTAAAATCTATTACTGACAATAAGGGCATCGGGCTATCTTTTAAGAAACCTAATAGGCAGGAACTCCGGCCTGAGCGATCCTACAAACTAAGGAGGTCGGCGGACTTTCTGGATTTTTGCCCTATGCTGAGCTCCGGGCATCAAGCACAATAACTTCCCAGCCCGCCTCAGTCAGCAGTTGCCTCAACTATCCAGCAATCAATTTTTCGTTTTTTAAAAGAGAGCTCCATGTCCTTCTTGATACGAAACTTTTTGAACATTACCAAAAATAAGATTCTAATT
Source organism: uncultured Desulfobacteraceae bacterium (assembly GCA_964423495.1). Classification (GTDB taxonomy): domain Bacteria; phylum Desulfobacterota; class DSM-4660; order Desulfatiglandales; family Desulfatiglandaceae; genus CAYRFN01. The sequence continues at coordinate 9,909 of CAYRFN010000106.1, read as the reverse complement.
CCACTTATGCACTATTTTTCCAATTGTTTGTCAGGGTGGGCCTCTTTACCCAGTCAAGAAATACGCGAATCCTTCCGTCCCAAAGAAAGCATTATCATTTTGTCAACAAGCTCTGAAAGAGAAAACCCTGCCGCTCTTGCCGCTAATGGAAAAAGGCTCTGCTTGGTCATCCCCGGTATGGTATTTGTCTCTAATATGTAAACTTTTTCATCCTGAACAATCATGTCTGTCCTGCTCCATACGCTACACATGAGGGCCTGATGTGCCTTTTTCGCACAAGACCGCGCACTCTCTTCAATAAGCTGGGAAAGATCAGCCGGGCATATTTCCCGGCATGCGCCAGGCGTATATTTGGCCTTGTAGTCAAAGAAGCGCGATGATTCCTCTGGAATAATTTCTATAATTGGCAACGTCTCAAGTTCTTGGTTTCCTATAACACAGCAAGTGATTTCCCGACCGCCAATATATTCTTCAATTATTATCTCTTCATCATACTCAAATGCCTTTTTAATTGCATTCATAAGCTCTTTTTTGTTGCGGCACAAAGACATTCCAAGGCTCGACCCTTGGCCAACCGGCTTCACTACACTTGCTGGGCCAAGAACTTCCATGATTTCATCGACCGAGAAATCGTTACCATGTCTCAATACAATCTCCTTTGCAACTCGCAGTCCCTCGTTTCTATAAATATCCTTGGCAACCTTCTTATTCATTGCCATTGCACTGGATAAAATTCCTGAACCTAAAAAACGGATACCTAATATGTCAAGTAGCCCTTGAATACACCCATCCTCACCATACTTTCCATGCAATAGGTTAAAAGCAAGGTCTATCTCTTCTTTTGCTTCCATCAAGATAGGTAGTTCTATACTTGGATCGTATGTGATCACATCATATTTTCTCTTATCAAGAGCATTGTATACAGCTTCTCCACTTTTCAAAGACACCTCTCTCTCTCCTGACCAGCCTCCAACCAATAAAGCAATCCTAATTCTACTCATTGAGTATTTCTCCATATTTCTGGAAGAATTAAAAAAATTTTTTAAGGAAAATTTTTATTTATGTAATTCAGTTTTACTTAAGAGCAAAGGTTTCAGCTTTTTTCTTTTGAAATACCAAATGGTTATAGGCATGGCAAAATCTGTGCCTAAAATTTATTTTTCCAGGGCTTGTTAAGAAAATGAAAAACTGTAGTAAAAAAAAATGAAAATTGCGAAAAATCAATGAAAAACGAAGAAATCAAAAGATCATTATTGTGGATAATTTTCTGCACAAAGCCCCTCCATTACTTAACTTGTTGAATTTGTATCTAAAGTTCGGTTTTGAAAAAGCCTTTCTTCTCGGTGAGTTATCAGCCCAGGCCAATTTTCCTTGTCAAAGACACACGTTACCATCTGTTAGAAATATGCTTAAGGCTAAATATTCCTTTCCAGCCATACCCTTTGACAAAATACTCGATATTCATATACAAATTTTCCAAAATTTTGCGTTAATTCTGTGCCTACCATAGCAGATCTCGTCTCATAATTCACCTATCCAAATCATTTGGAGTTCATAATGAAGGGCACTTGGGAAAAGATCAAAAACCAAATCAGACCTGAAATTTCCAACAACAGCTTTTCACTCTGGATAAATCCCATCTACTTCCTCGAAGAAAAAGATAAGACAGTTATCCTCGGTTGTCCCAATAAATTTTCACGGCAGTGGATCACAGATAATTATTTAATTCTTATCCGCAATAAATTTGAGGCTATTTATTCCACCCCTGTGGAAATCATCCTCAAAGTGGAAACTCCAAAGAAAAACGACTATCCGTCTTATATCGATAGTGATCGAGCCCAATTAACAATTCCGAATATGCCGTTGAACGGAGGGCGTGGTAACCTTTCCCTCAACAAAAAATTTACCTTTGACCAATTTATTGTGGGCTGTTCCAATGAGTTCGCCTATTCAGCCTCAAACGCGTTAGCAAAAGACAGTGCATGCCAATACCATTCGCTCCTAATGCTTGCAAACACAGGATTGGGTAAAACTCATCTCTCCCATGCCGTTGGACATGCAATTCGGGAACAAAATCCTCAAACCCGTGTGTATTATATCACGGCCGAAGATTTCACGAACGATATGGTCTTCTCTCTGAAAAATAACCAAATTGATGATTTCAAAAACAGATATCGCCGATCCTGCGATGTACTGCTTCTGGAGGAAATCCATTTCTTAAGTGGGAAGGAAAAAATCCAAGCAGAACTAGGATACACCCTGGATGCCTTGGCCAACGATAAAAAAAAGGTTATATTCACAAGTTCACTTCCACCAAAGGACATTCCTCGGTTAGCCAAAGATCTTTCATCTCGCTTGACTTCCGGCCTAATCGCAACAATCGAAAAACCAGATTACGAGACCAGAGTCAAAATCATCACAAAAAAATCATTGGAGTATAAACTTTTGCTTTCCGAAGAAATCGTCCATTTTCTTGCAACCCGACTCAAACTGGACATCCGTCAGATAGAAAGCGCCCTCAATTCCCTTAAAGCGAAATCCTATCTCCTTAAGGCAAAAATTAACCTGAAATCAGCCAAAGATGTTGTCAACTGCCTTGTCTCGGGTAATGGCTCAATTACCCTAACGGACATCAAGAACCTTATTTCCAAATATTACAAAGTTGATCCTGATATATTAAGCTCCAAATCAAGAAAAAAGGTTCATTCATGGCCCCGAAATATCTACGCATATCTGTCTCGCAAGCATACTGATGAAACTCTTGAAAATATTGCAAATACTATAAACCGAAGCCATTCTGCAGTACTCTATGCCTCAGATCTCATTGAACATAGAATAAAGAGCGACGTCAAGTTAAGGAATCATGTAAATTTCCTAACCAAAAAGATAGGGGAAATGAAACAATGATTGCTCATAAACCCAAACACCTAAAAAAATTATTGCGCTGGTTATTGTTGATTTTATATACAATGGTGGCCTCCTACCTTGGCTTTATTTTCCTTGTCTCAGTTTGGACCGGTTTTAAACATATACGCCAATACGGTTTCTGGGTTCCTGTCCTGGCCGGCATGATATCTTTCATATTCGTTTTGTTTCTATTTATACGTATTACAAAACCCCTCCTTGGCCAACTAAAACAGAAAGATCTCTTCAATTTCTGAACCGACCACTCACCAAGCGATTCTGCAAATATCAATTGTAGAAATATTCATATGTCGCCAGTATTCTTTCGTGATCTTTCACAAAAAATCATCTAATATTAACAAGATAAATATATTTATCTGGTTTGTTTTATATGAATTTTGGTCACTATTTTTTAAGTAATTTATTTTTTTATTTCACAACACTAAAACCTGCTGACAAAATACTAATCGATAAAAAAGACTGCTTCGACTCTTTATACCGCGCTTTGACAGTAATAAAGGCTCTTCGTTAATGCAATACTACAGCCCAGAGGGCGATAGCAAATCAATTTTGTCTGTAAAAGTTGTATGACTTTCTTGAATGAGACAATAGGAATGGTCTAGCCTTAACACGTAGTTGCAGCCATAATGTTTTGGAAACATAAACTGATCATTATTTCAGGGGGTTGCTAACTTTCTTTATAGAACGAGACAAGAAATTCTTCATCTTTCGGGGATAGATTAAATTGATGGGAAGCCTCTTGGATAAGCAAATAAAATGACCTGCTTTTGTCTTCTTTGCGCTTCTCAGAAATCCATTTTACAGCCCGGCGTACTTTTTCACCCTTTGGCGGAATTGTTGACAATTGGTTTCCCCTATAGTAACAAATGACCTCTATTTATCCATGCTCTATCAGCTTAGCAACGCTAACCACCTTCTCACCCTCTCCTAAATCAATGAGTTTCACCCCTTGTGTATTTCGTCCCATAACAGATATATCAGACACCCTTAAGCGTATAATCTTCCCATGTCCGGTAATAATCATCAACTGGTCATCATCATTCACCTGATAAGAATATATAACTGGTCCATTCCTTTTGGTTACCTTTATAGTCAATATTCCCTTCCCACCCCTTGCTTGGCATCGGTACTCATCTGTTCTGGTCCTTTTCCCATAGCCATTTTCTGTAACTGTCAAGATTGTGGCTCCTTCACGAAGAATATCCATCCCCACCACTTTATCATCAGATTCCATCCTGATACCGATATTTCCAGTTGCCACCCTTCCCATGCTTCTTAATTCATTTTCATGGCATCGAATCGATTTTCCTTTGCGTGTTGTTAGGAAAATGTCATGCTCACCAGTTGTCACTCTAACCGCAATAAGTTCATCCCCATCCATGATGTTTAACCCAATAATTCCTGCTGATCTCGGATGACTGTAAAATTCTAATTTGCTCTTTTTAATGATACCTTTCTTTGTTGCCATCACAAGGAATTTTCCTTCCCCAAAATCTCTCAATGAAAGTGTGGTTGCAACATGCTCTCCCTTTTGTACATCCAGGAGGTTTACAATCGCCTTTCCACGAGACATGCGTCCTGCCTCTGGGATCTCATGCACTTTTTTCCAGTAAACCCGTCCCTTGTTAGTAAAAAACAGGAAGTAGTCGTGCGAAGAAGCTACAAATAGGAGTTCAATAAAATCCTCTTCCTTGGGTTTGACAGCAGTCAGGCCTTTACCACCTCGGTGTTGAGCCCTATAGAGACTACTTGGGCTCCTCTTGATATATCCTTGATGGCTTATTGTTACCACCATGTCTTCCTTGGCAATAAGGTCTTCTATATCAATTTCTTCGGCATCGGCAATGATCTCTGTCCTGCGCTCATCACCATGACGCTCCTTGATCTCTTTCATCTCATCTTTAATAATCTGGAGTACCATGGCCTGACTTTCTAAAATTGCCTTAAAGCGCCCAATATCCTTAATTAATTCTCTATGTTCTGCATTGATCTTCTCCCGCTCAAGGCCCGTCAACCTTTGTAATCTCATATCCAAAATGGCTTGTGCCTGGGTCTCTGAGAAATCGAACTCTACCATTAACCTGCTCTTTGCCTCTTTGGCATCTGAGGAAGATCTGATCAACTCAATCACATCGTCCAGAAAGTCAAGTGCCTTCTTTAATCCTTCAAGAATGTGGGCACGATTTTCGGCGTTCTTTAGTTCATGGACCGTTCTTCGTGTGATAATTTCGCGGCGATGAGCAATAAAATGCTCAAAGATCTGTTTTAGTGTAAGAACCTCTGGCCGTCCATTGACAATAGCAAGGAAAATAATTCCAAAGGATATCTCCATCTGGGTAAATTTGTACAAATGGTTAAGGATCACAAGGGCTGTTGCATCGCGCTTCACTTCCATCACGATTCTCATCCCATCTCTATCCGACTCATCCCTAATATCAGAGATTCCTTCTATTTTCTTTTCCTTAACCAGTTCAGCAATCTTTTCCAAAAGCTTCCCTTTATTCACCTGATAAGGTATTTCCGATACTATTATTCTTTCTCTATTGTGTGCGATACTTTCCACAAAAGCCCTGGCCCTAATCTTAATAATACCTCTGCCTGTCTCAAACGCCTCCTCAATCCCCTTTTTCCCGAGGATAAATCCTCCTGTCGGAAAGTCCGGACCAGGAACAAACCTCATCAGCTCTTCAAGGCCAATTTCAGGATAATCAATCATCCTTATTATACCATCACATATTTCAGATAGGCTGTGCGGTGGAATGTTCGTCGCCATACCAACGGCGATACCTGATGAACCATTTACCAGTAAGTTTGGTATTGCCGTCGGAAGAACGACTGGTTCCAACATTGATCCATCATATGTGGGCATAAAGTCCACAGTTTCTTTATCAATGTCGGATAGAAAAGATTGTGATAGACGCGTCATTCTAACTTCTGTATAACGCATTGCAGCAGGCGGATCCCCATCAACAGACCCAAAATTACCTTGTCCGTCTATCAATTGGTATCTCATGGAAAAATCCTGCGCCATCCTTACAATCGTATCATATACGGCCGCATCACCATGTGGATGGTATTTACCGATAACATCACCAACTATCCTGGCTGACTTTTTAAAAGGCTTATCATAATTATTTTTTAACTCATACATACCATAAAGCACTCGCCTATGAACTGGCTTAAGACCATCACGGATTTCAGGAAGTGCTCTACCGACAATCACACTCATAGAATATTCGAGATATGACTTCTTCATCTCATCTTCAATATACACAAATGGAAAATCCAAATCCGCTATCATTCTTGTTCTCCAAAACCTCAAGCTTAAATATCAAGTTCTGTTACTTCCAGGGCATTATTTTGTATAAACTCCCTCCTTGGTTCAACTTTTTCCCCCATAAGTATGGTAAATATGTCATCCGCTTCAACTGCATCTTCTATCCTCACCTTTAGAAGAGTCCTTCTTCCGGGATCCATAGTTGTTGCCCAAAGTTGTTCTGGATTCATTTCTCCAAGTCCCTTATACCTCTGAACCATAATTCCTTTCTTGGCCCTTTCCACCAACCTGTTGAGTAACTTTTCAGGGTTATCAATCGGCTTTTTTTCACCGTCACCTACAATTAAGTATCCCCCTTGCTTCAATTCACGAAACTCCTTAGTGATTCCCATCAATTGCTTCAATTCACGAGAAGACAGAAACTCCAGGTTCACTGCAAACTTTTGAACCCCATTTCGGGTTTCAGTCACCAAGAATTCATAATATCCCATCTCTTCTTCCTGGCTAATGTCGCTGACACCAAAACCATTCTCTTGTAGTCTCCGGAAAAAATCCTCCATGAATTCATTGTCTTTAAATAGATTTTTGTTCATAACACCGTCCAACACCAAGAATTCGACAAACCTGGAGCTGTATCCTTTTCTGCTAAGCTTCTCTAAACTGTCATAAAACTTAAAAAGTCCATTTACAAGCCTCTTAAGTCTTTGACCCGATATCTCCTCACCATTTTTAAAGACAAGCTTTTCCTTCTCAAATATTCTATTAACTATCAGATCATTAAACTCATCCTCATTTTTAATAAACGTTTCTTCTCTTTTGTCCAATACACGATACAGCGGTGGCTGTGCAACATAAAGGTACCCCCTTTCAATAAGTTCAGGCATCTTCCTAAAAAAAAATGTCAACAAAAGTGCCCGAATATGTGCCCCATCCACATCAGCATCTGTCATTATTATCACTTTATGGTACCTGAGTGCATCAATGTCATACTCTTTATCTCCAATACTAGTCCCTAAAGCGGCAATCATGGTTCTTATTTCTTCATTCGAAATCATTTTATCAAAACGGGCCTTTTCTACATTAAGGATCTTACCTTTTAATGGCAAAATCGCTTGGGCTCTTCGGTCTCTACCCAATTTTGCAGAGCCTCCAGCTGAATCACCTTCCACAATAAAGATCTCACTTCTACTCGGGTCCCTTTCTTGACAATCGGCAAGTTTTCCAGGCAACGAATGACTTGCAAGAATACCTTTCCTTCGAGCAAGTTCCTTTGCTTTTCTGGCAGCCTCTCTTGCACGGGCCGCATCAATTACCTTTAAAAGGATTCCTTTAATAACTGTTGGATTTTCTTCAAAAAAATCACTTAACCCCTCATTAAGCATGTTCTCTACCAGGCCTTTTACTTCACTGTTTCCCAATTTTGTTTTAGTTTGCCCTTCAAATTGGGGGTCTTGCAATTTAATACTTACAATAGCCGTCAGCCCTTCCCTAACATCATCTCCTGATAATTTTCCTTTAAAATTTTTTGCTAAGGTTCCACCTGAGGATATTAGATACTGGTTTATACTCCTCGTTAGACCAGATTTAAATCCAATAAGATGGCTCCCTCCTTCACTTGTATTAATATTATTGGCAAACGTAAATAAATTCTCTTTGTAAGAATTATTGTACTGCAATGCAATTTCCATTAGCACATTATTCTTTTCACCTGAGATATAAATAGGTTTCCGATGAAGAACTTCCTTGTTTTTATTTAAATATTCTACAAATGAATTTATTCCTCCCTTATAAAAAAAATCTTTTTTCCTTCCGGTTCCTTCATCTGAGATCTTTATACGCAAACCCTTTGTTAAAAACGATAGCTCTCGCATCCTCTTGGCAATAGTTTCAAAGTCAAATTGAATATCTTCAAAGATACTTCTATCAGGTATAAATCTTACTTTTGTTCCTCTTTTCTTTGTTGTACCCTTTATTCTTAGTTCACATTTTGTTTCTCCTTTTTCATAATATTGAAAATATACCTTTCCTTCTCTGTATACTTCTACTTCTAAATACTCTGAAAGTGCATTTACAACTGATACACCTACACCATGAAGACCCCCTGATACCTTATATGTTTTATGGTCGAACTTTCCACCAGCATGCAGCTTTGTCATAACAACTTCAAGGGCTGGTATATTCTCTGTTTTATGTATATCCACCGGGATACCCCGACCATTATCAAAAACAACAACACTGTTGTCGTTTAAAAGCTTAACATCAATAAAATCGCAGTATCCACCTAATGCCTCATCTATACTATTATCAACCACCTCGTAAACAAGATGATGTAGACCCTCCGATGCTGTGTTTCCAATATACATGGCAGGCCTTTTTCGTACTGCCTTTAAGCCCTCTAAAATTTTAATGTCAGAAGCAGCGTATGTCTTTATTTCTTCTCTCATATTAAACTCTCATTGGCATAACTAAACCCAAAAAACCCTTATCTGCCTCACCTTTTATTATACAAGGTTTAGTGTTATCAATAAAACTTAAGATTATAAACTCACTTTCCATTGATTGGACTGCATCTACAAAATACTGCGGGTTAAACCCCATCTCCAAATTCTCTCCTTGGTAATCAATCTCCATGTTCTCCTGTGCTTCACCTAAGTCAGGATTAGTAGAAACAAGATCCATTATATTTTTTTTGATTGTAATTTTTACAGCACGGTAACGCTCATTACTAAGAATAAGCATCTTTCTCATAGCCTCTAAAAAGGACTCTCTATTGATATTTATTGAAATATTTTCTTCCTGCGGGATTACACTGTGATAGTCAGGAAATTTTGATTCAAGAAGCCGAATCACTAATAGTGCATTATCCTTTTTTGCAACACATTTTTTTTGTTCAAATCCAATTTTAATAGTACCTCCTTCTGATGCAAGTTTATTTATTTCGGACATTCCTTTTTTTGGAATCATTACCCCATTTCTTAATTCCAAAGATTCAAGCTTAGTAAAATATTTATCTATCATAGACAGTCGGTGCCCATCTGTGGTAACCATCCTTAAAAATATATTTTCATCGTGAAGCACCTTTTCAGTAAATACACCAGAAAGTTTAAATCCTGCTTCTTCTCTTGTTACTGAATAAATTGTCTTATTGATCATTTCGGACAGCGTTTCTCCATCGACTTCAACCATTATTATTTCTTCTGGCTCAATAAAAGAAGGGTATTCATCAGCTGGCAAACAGGCAAGTTCAAATCTTGCCACATTATCTGAAAGAAACACCCTATTGTTTTCCTTCTCCTTTATATAAAATTCATGTTTTCTGCTTTCCTTTAAAATTTCAAATAACTTCCGACCTGAAATAGTTACACTTCCTTCTTTAATGACATTAGCTGGGACTACCTGTTGAAAACCTAATTCAAGATCTGTAGCTGAAATATTTACAATTGAACCTTTTGCACTCAAAAGAATAGTTGAAAGGATAGGCATATTGCTTCTTCTTTCAATTATACTTTGTACTCTTGAGACACATTTAAATAATTCATCTCTCTGTATTTTTAATTCCATTTTTTCCTCCAAAAAAATATTTTTTACTAACTCAAACCTAATAAATTAACAATTTGATTTATTGTAATACTCTGTAAGTTTAATAGATAAAAAGGTTCTTCTCCGAATTAGTTGAAGAAAGCCTGGTAAATTTTCAGCGTAAAGTA
>CAYRFN010000105.1:0-13236 GCA_964423495.1 uncultured Desulfobacteraceae bacterium | reverse complement strand
TCTCATCGTAAAAAGAGACTGCGGCTTATAACTTAAGTAACGTTGTAGTACTAATTAAGCGAATCTAAAAACAGAATGAAAAAACAGAAGCAAAAAGCAAGAAAAAAGAAAAGTTCAAAGAAAAAGAGTTTAGCTTCAAATAAAAGTGTCATTTCTGATTCAAGTGTTAAACTTTTTCCAGAAAAAGCGATCAAGCAAGAGCCTGTTCGGAGTGTTCCGAGAAAAGTAATTGAAAAGAAAGTAGGGGGAGATCGCTCTATCCTGAAGTACATAAGTAAATTTGGTCAGTTTTTAAGAGAATCAAGGATAGAGCTAAAAAAGGTTAAATGGCCTACCCGAAAAGAATTATTAGCTTCTACAGCCGTCGTGATTGTCCTGTCCCTTTTTGTTGCATTTTTCCTCGGTCTGGTAGATTTTAGTCTCATAAAAATTCTCAAAAGCATTGTGGGGTAAGTTTTAATATTGATTGTTGAGAATTGTAAAACTAAACTCATCAATTTAGAATCGTAAGGGGTTGGCGTGGATTTAAGATGGTACATCGTTCATACTTATTCAGGTTTTGAGAAGAAGGTGAAAACAAATCTTGAGGAGCGAATAAAGAAACTTGGACAAGAAAAATTCTTTGGACAGATCCTTGTTCCTACCGAGCAAGTTATTGAGCTGCGAGGTGGCCGAAAAAAGACCTCTTCCAGAAAATTTTATCCCGGATATATTTTGGCCCAAATGATATTAAATGATGAAACCTGGCACACTGTAAGAAATACTCCCAAGGTGACTGGGTTCGTTGGTGGAGAGTACAAACCGACATCTATACCTGATGAAGAGGCAGAGCGGATTATACGGCAGATGGAAGAGGGTATAAGTAAACCAAAACCGAAATATAGCTTTGAAGAAGGTGATGAGGTAAGGGTAATTGACGGCCCTTTCAGTAACTTTCAGGGTGTTGTGGGGGAAGTGAAGCATGATAAAGAGAAATTGAGGGTGCTCATTAGCATATTTGGTCGTTCAACGCCTGTAGAACTGGATTTTATACAGGTCAATAAGATTTGAGAGAGGTTAATCATGGCAAAAAAAATTATTGGATCTGTAAAGCTTCAGGTGAAAGGGGGACAGGCTAACCCTTCGCCGCCAATAGGCCCTGCCTTAGGGCAGCATGGAGTTAATATTGCAGAATTTTGCAGGGCATTCAATGCGAGGACACAGGATCAGGCGGGGACAGTCATACCTGTTGTTATTACAATTTATACTGATAGATCGTTTTCCTTTATTACCAAGACGCCTCCCGCCTCTGTGCTTTTGAAAGATGCAGCAAAAATAGCCAAGGGTTCAGGCGAGCCAAATCGTGAAAAGGTTGGGGAGGTGACACGAAAGCAGGTGAAGGAGATTGCAAAGATAAAGTTTGAGGATTTGAATGCCTATGATTTAGATGTTGCAGTCAAGATCATTGAAGGCACAGCCAGGAGTATGGGTATCACAGTGATCGAGTCTTAGCCTGAGGAGAGGAATAAATATGGCAAGAAGGGGTAAAAAATATAAGGATAGTGCTCAACATATTGATAGATTAAAGAAATATAATTTTGAGGAAGCGGTCCAATTAGTGGTTAATAATGCTTATGTTAAGTTTGATGAAAGTGTGGATTTAGCTGTTAGATTAGGTGTAAATCCTAAACATGCTGATCAAATGGTTAGAGGCAGCGTTGTTTTGCCCAATGGCATTGGCAAAAAGGTTCGTGTTGCCGTTTTTGCTAAAGGTGAAAAGGAAAAGGAAGCCATCGAGGGAGGTGCGGATTATGTTGGCTCAGATGATCTAGTGGAAAAAATCCAGAATGGATGGATGGAATTTGACAAAGCGATTGCTACGCCTGATATGATGAGTACTGTGGGAAAACTTGGCCGTATTTTAGGCCCACGAGGCGTGATGCCGAATGCCAAACTTGGTACGGTTACATTTGATGTGGCCAAGGCTGTCGAAGAGATTAAAGCAGGAAAGATAGATTTTAAAGTTGAAAAAACAGGTATTGTGCATGCACCGATGGGAAAGGTTTCATTTGGTTTTGCCAAGATTCTGGAAAATATCTCTGTTTTTTTGGATGCTATAATGAAATTGAAACCTTCAAGTAGTAAGGGGACATATCTAAAAAGTATAGCAGTATCTTCCAGTATGGGCCCAGGAGTCAAAATTGATCCAACAAATGTTAAAGAGCTTTTAAGCCGATAAGCAATATAAAGTGCAAATCAAGAAATTGATATAAGATTCCTCAACTACTTACCTTAGATCTTTACTGGAGAGAAAAGATAATCAAAAGGAAAAGATGCAATTTTATGTCTTAGAGATAATCTAGTCAAAGACAGTAGGCGCTTTAGTAACCATGGATATTAAAGATGTGTATGACTGTGGTGAAGGCTTAATACTGGCCTGCCGAGACTAATTATGTTTGATTTTATGTATGGTACCTCTGTCTTTGGTATGCTTACAGTACTGTCAAAGGAGAGGAGGTGAAAATGAATAGAGAAGAGAAAGAGAAGTTTGTTGCAGATTTACATAGTCGGCTTGAAAAGGCGCAAGGCACATTCCTTGTTCACTACCAAGGGCTTAATGTAGAAACTATGAATCGACTAAGGAGTGAACTTAGAAAAATAGATGCTGAATTTAGAGTGGTAAAAAACAGACTACTTAAAATTGCTAGTCAAAAGACCAACACCGGATTGCTCAAAGATGAAATGCAAGGTTCATTGGCCATTACTATCATAAATGACGACGTGGTTGCCCCAGCAAAAGCGTTGATAGGCTTCGCAGAAGAATTTAAGCAGCTAAGAATTAAAATTGGTCAGATATCTGGTAGTATTGTCGATACAGATGCTATTAAACGATTGGCCGAATTGCCTGGAAAAGATGTACTTCTGGCTCAAGCTTTGTCGGTTATCCAGACCATTCCGGAGTCTTTTGTAAGAGTCCTAAATGGCGTAATCTTAAAACTGTTGAATTTGTGTAAGGCTATTGAAAAGCAAAAACTGGAATCCGCGTGAGGCGGAGCCAATAATAATGGAGGTTGAAAAATAAACATGGCAGTGAAAATCAGTAAGAAGGATGTTGTTGAATTTATTGCAAATATGACCGTTCTTGAACTTTCAGAGTTCGTGAAGGAACTGGAGGATAAATTTGGTGTGAGTGCTATGGCGCCTGTGGCTGTGGCTGCTGTGGCTCCTGCGGGGCAGGTCCTGGAAGAGACCCCTGAGCAGACCGAGTTTAATGTAATTTTGTCTAATGTGGGGAGTAAAAAAATCCAGGTTATTAAAGTTGTTCGTTCTATTACCAGTTTGGGTCTTAAGGAAGCTAAGGCCCTGGTGGATGGAGCACCGCGCCCTGTAAAGGAGGGGGTACCCAAGGAAGAAGCAGAAAACATAAAAAGTCAGCTTGAGGAAGCTGGAGCTACTGTAGAGATTAAATAAAAGCGCAGTTTTTATTTCGTGAATCGTCAATCTAAGGAGCAACCATGCTAGGTCAAAATGGTTTCAAAGGACGTGCAAGAAGATCTTTCGGAAAGATTAATAAAATCTTAGAGATTCCAAGTTTAATAGATATGCAAAAATATTCCTATGATCGGTTTTTGCAAAAAGACACTTTACCTGAGAAGCGTCAGGATATTGGACTTCAAGGTGCATTTAGAAGTGTTTTTCCTATTCATGATTTTGCAGGCACTTCTTCTTTGGAATTCGTTAAATATACCTTTGAAGATGGAAAATACGATGAAGAAGATTGTCTCAACAGGAGCATGAGTTACGAGGCACCCATCAGGCTGACTGTTCGATTGGTTGTGTTTGATACAGATAGTGTAAATGGTACAAAAAGTATCAGAGATATAAAAGAACAAGAAATCTATTTTGGCACAATCCCTCTTATGACAGAACGCGGGACTTTTATTATCAATGGGACTGAAAGAGTTGTCGTTAGCCAGCTACATCGTTCCCCTGGCGCCTTTTTTGACCATGACAAAGGTAAAACTCATTCGAGCGGAAAGCTTCTGTATTCTGCCAGGATTATTCCCTTAAGAGGCTCTTGGCTTGATTTTGAGTTTGACCCCAAAGATTTTTTGTATGTTCGTATCGACAGAAGAAGAAAATTTCCTGTCACGATTCTTATGAAGGCCCTTGGATATTCGACCAAGGAACTTTTACACTATTTCTATGATACTGAAATTATTAAAGTTGAAAAGAAAGGATTTTGGCGGGAGGCTAAGATAGAGAATCTATATCAAAAAAAGGTCACCAAGGATATTGTTTGCCCTCAAACCAAGGATGTCTTAGCAAAGAAAGGGGATAAATATACTAAGCGTCTTCATAAAGCACTCAAATCAGCTGGTATTAAAAATATTCCTATTGATTTTGAGGATGTTGAGGGTCGTGTGATAGTAAATGACTTGGTTGACCCTGAAACAGGAGAGGTTTTACTTTCAGGGAATCAAACACTCACCAGAGAAGTTCTTGAAGTAATACAAAGAAAGGGACCTGTTGAGATAGAGTGCATTGTCTTGGATACACAAGCTGTGAATGCTAGCATTAGAAATACCATGATGTTGGACAAAATAGATTCTGCGGATGAAGCTATCCTTGATATATACAGAAAGATGCGTCCCAGCAGCCCTCCCACACAAGAAATTGCCAACAAATTTTTTTACAACCTCTTTTTCAATATAAACAGTTATGATCTTTCAAAGGTAGGAAGGCTGAAGTTAAACTACAGGCTCGATTTTGATATTCCTCTTGAAGAGCGGACATTAAGGAAAGAAGATATCCTGGCTACTGTTAAAGAGCTAATCAAACTGAAGAGTACCGAGTCTATTGTTGATGATATCGATAACCTTGCAAATCGGCGTGTGAGGGCTGTAGGTGAACTCCTTGAAAATCAATACAGGATAGGTCTTGTTAGAATGGAAAGGGCTATCAAGGAGAGAATGAGTCTTCATGAAGTGGAAACTTTGATGCCAAATGATTTGATCAATCCAAAACCAGTATCGGCTGTGTGTAAGGAATTTTTTGGTACAAGTCAGCTTTCTCAATTTATGGATCAGACCAACCCATTATCGGAGGTTACCCATAAGCGGAGATTAAGTGCATTAGGGCCCGGTGGCTTGACAAGGGAAAGGGCAGGATTTGAGGTTAGGGACGTCCATCCAACTCATTATGGCAGAATTTGTCCTGTTGAGACACCAGAAGGACCAAATATCGGTTTGATCGTATCTTTGAGCACCTATGCAAAGGTAAATGAGTATGGTTTTATAGAAACACCTTATAGATATGTTGAAAAGGAGAGGGCAACCAATAATGTTGAATACTTATCTGCTCTTGACGAAAAGGATTATCCCATTGCCCAGGCCAATGCCCCATTGGATATTACGGACCATTTTGTAAGAAAAGAGGCCGCAGTACGGATAGCGGGAGAAGCTGGAAAGATCGCTATCCAGAAAGTCAAGTATATGGATGTATCACCGGATCAGCTTGTAAGCGTTTCCGCCTCTTTGATTCCTTTTTTAGAGCATGATGATGCAAACAGGGCATTAATGGGATCGAATATGCAACGCCAGGCGGTTCCACTGTTAAAAGCAAAGGCCCCTTTAATAGGTACGGGGATAGAAAGTGTAGTAGCGCGTGATTCAGGTATTTCAGTAATAGCCAATAGGGATGGGGTTGTTGAGGACGTCGACTCCTCACGTATCGTAATTAGATCCACTGGTGGATCGGATAATGATGAACCTGAGGTAGAGATTTATAAACTGGTCAAATTTAAAAAATCCAACCAGAATAGCTGCTATACTCAAAAACCCATTGTCAAGAAAGGCGATATTGTCAGAAAAGGAGAGATCATCGCAGATGGGCCTGCATCCGAACTCGGAGAGCTTGCCTTAGGCCAGAACGTATTGGTCGCTTTTATGTCTTGGGGAGGATATAACTTTGAGGATTCTATTCTTGTGAGTGAAAGAGTTGTGAAAGAAGACATCTATACCTCTATCCATATAGAAGAATTTGAGGCTATGTCCCGAGATACAAAACTTGGTAAAGAAGAGATCACCAAGGATATCCCAAATGTGGGCGAAGATGCATTAAAGAATTTGGATGAAAGTGGAATCATTAAGGTTGGTGCTGAAATTAATCCGGGCGATATTTTGGTCGGAAAGATAACACCAAAAGGGGAAACACAGCTATCTCCTGAAGAAAGGCTCCTCAGGGCTATATTTGGGGATAAGGCTGGTGAAGTTAAGGATACCTCATTGAGAGTCCCACCTGGCGTCCAAGGTATTGTGATTAATGCCAAAGTATTCACCAGAAGAGGCATTGAGAAGGACCAGAGAACTCTTTCTATTGAAGCAGAAGAAATGTACCGACTTAAGAAAGATCTCCATGACGAGACAGGTGTCATTGAAAGAAGTGTAAGGGAAAAATTAGGGAGTATTCTTATTAGCAAAAAGCTGAAAAGCGATTTACGTGACAAAGACACAGGGAATACCCTGATGTATGCTAACAACACAATTAAACAGGGTGATATTGACCGGGTATCAATTGAGTCGTGGGCAGGTGCAGATTTAAAGGCCACTATGGATGTAATTGAGAGGTTGGAGTCAATAATTGAGAATTACTCCATCAAGGTGAAGCGTATTAATAGATTGTTTGAGGATAAAATAGAGAGATTGACTCTTGGAGATGATTTGGCCCCAGGCGTGATCAAGATGGTAAAGGTTTATGTAGCGGTAAAACGCAAGTTGTCTGTGGGCGATAAAATGGCCGGTCGTCACGGTAACAAGGGTGTCTTATCTAGGGTTCTTCCTGTTGAGGAAATGCCTTATTTCGCCGATGGAACACCTGTGGACATTATTTTAAATCCTTTAGGCGTGCCATCAAGGATGAATGTTGGGCAGGTTCTTGAGACGCATTTAGGTTGGGCCTCCCAACAGCTGGGTAGGCAGATTGAGGAGTTGTTGGAGAAGATGAAAGATGCTGATGAACTGAGAAGGAAACTCAAGGATTTATTCCCAAAACAAGAATATGAAAGATATTTTGAGAACACCTCTGATGAAGAGCTGAAAGGCAGGGCCAGTTTGTTGTCAGAGGGAGTACCTATGGCTTCACCGGTTTTTGATGGTGCAGAAGAGAATGAAATTGAAGAGCTCTTGAAATATGCAGGATTACCAACAACTGGTCAAACGACACTTTATGATGGCAGAACAGGTGAGCCTTTTGATCACAAGGTCACAGTTGGAATTATGTATGTAATGAAACTCCATCACCTTGTAGATGATAAACTACATGCGCGTTCTATTGGGCCATATTCGCTCGTAACTCAGCAGCCTTTAGGTGGAAAGGCCCAATTTGGTGGTCAGAGGTTAGGCGAGATGGAGGTCTGGGCTATGGAGGCCTATGGTGCTGCCTATACACTACAGGAATTTTTGACCGTTAAATCGGATGATGTGGCTGGTAGAACCCGGATGTATGAAAGGATTGTCAAGGGTAATAATATACTCGAGGCCGGACTCCCAGAGTCATTTAAGGTGCTTATGAAAGAACTGCAGAGTCTTGGCCTTAATATTCAGCTTTTTGAGGACAGTCAGACATAGGATTGGTCAAGTTGTTAAGCAGTTGAATAGTCAACTGTTGAACATCTGAAAAAATGATGTGATGGATCAAAATACATACAGCTGTTTTTTCTAGCATTTAAATTATTGACTAAACTATTCAACTATTCAAAGGCTCAACAATTTAACGTAAAAAAGGAGAGCGGTATTGGAAGAATTATATAGTTTTTTTGTAAAGCCGAAGGATCCATCGAGCTTTAACGCCGTGAGGATCTCGTTAGCATCACCAGAAAAAATAAAAGAGTGGTCCCATGGTGAAGTAAAAAAACCAGAGACTATCAATTACAGGACATTTAAGCCTGAAAGAGACGGGCTATTTTGTTCAAAGATATTTGGGCCCATTAAGGACTATGAGTGCAACTGTGGTAAGTATAAGCGCATGAAACATAGAGGAATCGTATGTGAGAAGTGTGGAGTAGAAGTTATTCAAAGTAAAGTTCGCCGCGAGCGGATGGGCCATATTGAACTTGCCGCCCCCGTAGTGCATATTTGGTTTTTAAAATGCCTTCCATCCAAAGTGGGCAATCTTCTGGATTTGACTTTAAAGGATCTCGAACGGGTACTCTATTTTGAGAGTTATATTGTTATCGACCCCAAGGATACTCCTCTTGCAAAAGGCACCATTTTGAATGATGAACAGCTGCAACAAGCAAGGGAGGACTATGGTGACCGATTTGAAGCAGGTATTGGTGCTGAAGCAGTTCAGACTATGTTGAGAAACCTAAACCTGGATGAACTCTCGGAAATGCTCAGAGCTGACATGGTTGGGACAAGGTCAGAGGCAAAAAGGAAAAAGCTCGCTAAGCGGCTGAAAATCGTTGATGCGTTTAGAGACTCAAAAAATCGACCGGAATGGATGATTATGGATGTTATTCCGGTGTTGCCTCCCGATCTAAGGCCACTTGTACCACTTGATGGAGGGCGGTTTGCCACATCCGATTTGAATGATCTTTACAGGAGAGTAATTAATAGAAATAACAGACTGAAAAGGCTCCTGGAGCTAAATGCTCCTGAGATTATTGTAAGGAACGAAAAAAGAATGCTCCAAGAGGCTGTAGATGTCTTGTTTGATAATGGGAGAAGAGGCAAGGTCGTCACAGGACCGAATAAGAGGCCTTTCAAATCCTTAAGTGATATGCTGAAAGGCAAACAGGGCAGGTTTCGGCAGAATTTGCTTGGTAAACGCGTTGATTACTCAGGCCGCTCGGTAATTGTTGTAGGTCCTGATCTTCGGTTACATCAGTGCGGGCTTCCGAAGAGGATGGCGTTGGAGCTTTTTAAACCTTTTATTTATAACAAACTGGATGAAAAGGGTCTTGGGACTACTATCAAAAGTGCTAAGAAGATGGTGGAGAGAGAAACGCCGGAGGTATGGGATGCTCTTGATGAGGTAGTTAAGGAATACTGTATCATGTTGAACAGGGCTCCTACATTGCATCGTCTGGGAATACAGGCATTTGAGCCTATCCTTATCGAAGGCAAAGCCATTCAACTTCACCCTCTGGTTTGTACCGCATTTAATGCGGACTTTGATGGTGACCAGATGGCAGTTCATGTGCCATTATCCATCGAGGCACAGATTGAGGCCAGGGTCTTAATGATGTCCACTAATAATATATTATCACCTGCCAATGGAGATCCGATCATTGTTCCCAGCCAAGATATTGTTTTGGGTATCTATTACATGACGAGAGAGAGATTATTCTCCAAAGGAGAAGGGAAAATATTTTCTAGCCCAGAAGAAGTGAGAATCGCATATGATGCCGGTGAGTTAGATTTACATGCCTCAATAAAAGTCAGGATAGATGGAAAGCTTCAGGAAACGACCACAGGCCGTATACTTCTTTATGAGATTTTGCCAAAATTGCTCCCTTTCGCCCTGATAAACAAGGATATGTCCAAAAAGGAACTACGTTTTTTGATTGACCAATCCTATCGCAGGGCAGGCACTAAATCTACAGTTATTTTGGCTGATAGGCTGAAAGATATCGGTTACAAATTCGCTACAATGTCGGGGATGTCTATCTCTATGAAGGATATGGTTATTCCGTCTGAAAAAGGAAGAATTGTAAGGGAAGCAGAAAGAAAAGTTAAGGAGATCGATAATCAATACACGAGCGGACTTATTACTGATGGAGAAAAATACAACAAAGTTGTTGATATTTGGGCCCAGTCAACCGAGGATGTTGCGTCGGAGATGATGAAGGAAATGGCGTTGGAAGAGGTAACAGATCAAAGAAAGAAAAAGGTAAAGGTCAATAGTTTTAACCCCATCTATATGATGTCTGACTCAGGCGCAAGAGGAAGCAAAGATCAAACCAGGCAGTTGGCCGGCATGAGAGGGCTAATGGCCAAGCCATCTGGAGAGATTATTGAGACTCCTATTACTTCAAATTTCAGGGAAGGATTGACTGTATTGGAATATTTTATCTCCACCCATGGAGCCAGAAAAGGTTTGGCCGATACCGCTCTTAAAACAGCAAACTCTGGTTACCTGACTCGAAGACTCGTGGATGTGGCACAGGATGCAATAATTACCGAAGAAGATTGTGGCACAATCGATGGAATCTGGGTGGAGGCCCTTGTTGAAGGGGGTGAGATTCTTCAAAGGGTTGGGGAGAGGCTTTTAGGTAGAGTTGTAAATGAGGATATCAGTGATCCTGTGACAGAGAAGGTCTTAATTAAGGCCGGTGAGATGATCGATGAAGAGAAAGTTGAAGAAATAGAGAATGCTGGTATAGAAAGGGTCAGAATCAGGTCCCCTTTAACATGTGAGACGAAAATAGGCATTTGTAAAAAATGTTATGGTAGGGATCTGGGTCATGGGCATGAAGTAAACGTGGGGGAAGCAATTGGTATTATTGCCGCCCAGTCAATAGGTGAACCTGGGACCCAACTTACCATGAGGACATTTCATATTGGTGGTACAGCAAGTAAAGGAGTGGAACAATCTACTATTCAGCCAAGAAACGAAGGTAAAATAAAGTTTATTAACTTGGAAACGGTCGAAAACAAAAAAGGTGATCTCATTGTCATGAACCGTAACGGCGAAATTGCTGTTTTAGGTAAAGGTAATAGGGAGGTGGAGCGGTATCCCATTATATATGGTGCCGTTTTAAAAGTTCATAATGGGCAAAAAGTTAGACCTGATCAGGTTCTGGCAGAATGGGATCCTTTTACTATCCCAATCATGACAAATGTTGCCGGTGTTGTTAAATTTGGTGATATTGTGGAAGGCCGGACAATGCAGGAAAAGCGGGATATGTTCACAGGAAAAATTAGCAGGGTCATTGTTGAGACCCTCGAATTGAATGTTAGACCACGGATTTCCATCAAAGACAAAGGAGGAAAAACAGTCAGTTTATCTGGTCGTACGAAGGGAAAAGCCCGTTATCCACTGCCAGTAGGTGCATTCATTATGGTCAATGAGGGAGACAAGGTTGAGCCCGGTGACACCTTAGTCAAGATTCCAAGAGAGACCACTAAGACGAAAGATATTACTGGGGGATTGCCGCGTGTTGCAGAGCTTTTCGAAGTGAGAAAACCAAAAGAGACAGCTATTATCAGCGAGATAGATGGTGTTGTTTCATTCGGGAAATACACCAAAGGGAAAAGAAAAATTACAATTACTCCAGATATTGGTGATCCTCTAACTTATTTTATCACAAGAGGAAGACACGTGAGTGTAATGGAAGGTGACTTTGTGAGATCAGGGGAGCCACTGATGGACGGTTCGGCCGATCCTCATGATATACTTAGGGTTAGGGGTCTCAAAGAATTAGCTAGATACTTAGTGGATGAGGTTCAGGAAGTTTATCGATTACAAGGCGTAAAAATTAATGATAAACATATCGAAGTTATTGTCCGGCAGATGTTGAGGCAGGTTAGTGTGACTGACTCCGGTGATTCTCTGTTTCTTTTAGGGGAGAATGTTGAAAAGTGGCGTTTTGAAGAGGAAAATAAGAAAATCATTGAAAAAGGAGGAAAACCGGCGATTGCAGAGCCTCTCCTGCTGGGAATTACCAAAGCTTCCCTCAGCACTGAGAGTTTTGTATCAGCCGCATCTTTCCAGGAAACAACCAAGGTCTTAGCTGATGCAAGTGTGGCAGGGAAAGTAGATTTCCTTAAGGGTCTAAAAGAGAATGTAATAATGGGGCGCTTGATTCCTGCCGGTACTGGCTTAAGGAGTTATGGAAAAATTGAAATGGGCGTTGATAATTAATTTGTTTGGCTGGTGTTATAAATATATGCTTAAAAAATCTTGACATAAAATTTAATGAGGGATATAATAAAATGTTTAGGTTATTATATTTATTCATGATTATCTTCTGATTATTCAAGTGTTTCAATGATGGAGAGGTAAATGAGGATTTCATATGCCTACAATTAATCAGCTTATTAGAAAGGCCCGTTGTAAAAGCAAGAAGAAAGCCAAGACTCCTGCCCTTCAGGGTGCACCTCAAAAGAGGGGTGTGTGTGTTCGGGTGTACACTTCGACGCCAAAAAAGCCTAACTCCGCTCTTAGGAAGGTCGCTCGGGTGAGATTAACGAATGGGATCGAGGTGACATCTTATATCCCTGGAACGGGACATAACCTTCAAGAACATTCAGTAGTTCTAATTCGAGGAGGCCGAGTCAAAGATTTACCAGGTGTTAGATATCATGTTGTTAGGGGCACGATGGATACGACTGGAGTGGATGATCGTAGGCAGGGTCGGTCAAAATATGGGGCCAAAAGGCCAAAAGGCCTTTGAGAGCCTTTTTTTGGAGAACTAAATGCCGAGAAAAAGAGTGGCTATAAAACGAAAATCGGTTACTGATCCGAAGTATGGAAATGTGCTTGCAGCAAAATTTGTTAATAATTTAATGAAGAAGGGCAAGAAGAGTATTGCTCAGTCTATTTTTTATAAATCACTTGGCATTATAATGGAAAAAACAAAACAGGATCCTTTAGATATTTTTCAGAAGGCGCTTGAGAATGTGAAGCCCATGGTG
Organism: uncultured Desulfobacteraceae bacterium; assembly: GCA_964423495.1. Classification (GTDB taxonomy): domain Bacteria; phylum Desulfobacterota; class DSM-4660; order Desulfatiglandales; family Desulfatiglandaceae; genus CAYRFN01. The sequence continues at coordinate 616 of CAYRFN010000105.1, read as the reverse complement.
GAGGTGAAATCAAGGAGGGTTGGTGGATCTACTTACCAGGTGCCTACGGAGGTGAGGCCTTCTAGAAGGCAGGCGCTTAGCATCCGATGGATTATTAGATATGCCGGAGAGAGGGGTGAAAAGACAATGGCTGCAAAATTGGCGGGTGAATTAATCGATGCTGCCAATTCAAGGGGGGCTGCAATCAAGAAGAGAGAAGATACGCACAGGATGGCTGAAGCTAATAAGGCTTTTGCCCATTATCGCTGGTAACTTGATATCTGTTGACAACTTATATTAAACGAAATTTGAATAAAATATAATAAAAAAGAAATATACTATCACATAGGAGGGGGTGAGATGGCCAAGAAGAAGTTTGAGAGGACGAAGCCGCACATAAATGTAGGTACGATAGGGCATATAGATCATGGTAAGACGACGTTAACGGCTGCGATTACGAAGCATTTAGAGAAGAAAGGGATGGCGGATTTTGTGCCTTTTGATGAGATAGACAAGGCTCCTGAGGAGAAGGAGCGCGGGATTACGATAGCGACGGCGCATGTGGAGTATGAGACGGAAAACAGGCATTATGCGCATGTGGACTGTCCGGGTCATGCGGACTATATCAAGAACATGA
>CAYRFN010000104.1:0-13275 GCA_964423495.1 uncultured Desulfobacteraceae bacterium | reverse complement strand
AATATGCGCCCCCAAAATCTGTCGCGGAAAGTCACAAAACTGATTGAAAATGAAGGCAGATATGATGAGCTTCTTTTATCTGCAATTTCACCATGGGAATTCAGCAAGCTTTTGGAAAAAGGGAAAATTGGTATTTCCTGCAACCCTGAGGAGTGGATCAATACCGCTTTGGAAATGCCAAAACTCAGATTTGTCCATATCAGCCCCATGACACCCTATCGCTCAACTGCACTTCCAGAGCCTTTCCATGACGATCCGGCAGATCAGATAATTGTGGCAACGGCGCAAGAAGAGAATGCCACGATTCTTACAAAGGATAAAAGAATCTTAAATTATCAATATGTTCAAAGTTTTTGGTAAACTCGAATAGACTCGGCAGAACCTGTCACTTCAGCGGACGGGAAGAAACGCGGCGGCTTTCTTCCAAAGCCGTTGGCCCGCCGCTGAGTTCTTCGTTAACCCAAGGAAAAATTATTAAAAATGAGAATTAAATTCAGTGATATTGAAAATGCGTTCTTTTTTGTCAGTATGGACCAAATGTACATGCATAATGCCATTATTTGTAAAGATACTGGTAAAATATTCTATACATCAGAAATGGGCGATTCTGATGAACTTCCAGAAGACATTGACGATCCAGAGAAATATATATCTATCCCTCATAAAAATGAACTTGATCTTGGGAAAACTCTCGTCATTGAATTCACATCAAAATATTTACCCAAAGAACTTGACAAGGTTTACTCAATCTTTCGCCACAAGGGTGCATATTCAAGATATAAAGATCTTTTGGAAAGGAATGGTGCCCTTGAAGATTGGTACAGATTTGAAAACGAACGGCAGGAGGTGGCACTTAAAGAATGGTGCCGGAAAAACAACATAGAAATATAGGGTTATGGGGATAGAGTCGCCCATCACTGAGTGCCCCTCCCAAGAAAAGGGGGCAGGGTCGGCAGGAGGCGCTAACCGGCGGGGGTTTGACCTGGAGCAGGTTGCCGAGCGGGTGGCTGAAATCTATGGGATTGAGCCGTATGAAATATGGTCCAGGGGCAAGCAACACGCCATCTATTACAAGCTTGAAGAGAATCGGTAGTTGTAGCGTGGAGAGTTATGGACTTGCGCCGTGATCCTAAGAAGATCAGACAATCATTGGAGCCTTGGCGAACCAAGCGCTGCAATTGACGCCAAGAAGTGCTGCGGCCTGACGGGCAAGTTTTTTGACGGCATAAGTGAGCTTCATCATTTTACCTCTCGTGAAAATAGGCCACTTGACTTGAGACCCCCTATACGTATACGTGTATAATACGTGTATTGCCGAGGAGGTATTGATTATGCAAAAAAAGCTTACTGTTACCATTGACGAGGAGGTCTATGAAGGTTTACGAGAAGTTATTGGACCGAGAAAAATCAGTCGTTTTATCGAGGACTTAGTCCGGCCTCATGTGACTAAAAAAGATATCTATGCCGCATATAAAGAGATGGCCGCTGATGAAGTCAGAGAATCTGAAGCGCTTGAATGGGCGGAAGCCACATTTGGAGATGTGAATGATGAAGAGAGGTGAAGTGTGGTGGGTTAATTTTGCCCCTTCCGTTGGAGGTGAAATCCGCAAAAAAAGACCGACTGTTATCATAAGTAATAATGCTGCAAATCAGTTCCTTAACAGAGTTCAAGTTGTACCTCTTACGAGTAGTGTTGGTAAACTGTACCCAAGCGAAACATATGTGAAGTTTCATGGGAAAAAGGCTAAGGCAATGGCCGATCAACTCACCACGGTAAGCAAGAAGCGGCTGATCAACGCAGCTGGATCGATTTCCTCAACTGAGATGGAAGGAATAGGTAGAGCTATTGCAATCCAATTGGATCTTTGAGGCAGAATAAAGCACAAGAAGCGTTGCGGTTAAAGGCCTAATCAATTGTTCTTCTCACTCAATTGGGCAGATGGGTGAAAGCGGTGAGAACAGGGTCTCAGCCCTTGATTAGGACAACTTGGTCGTGATCAAGAGATTTTCACAATTCAAAATCGGTAATCCTTCATTTTTAAATGGATTGAGAAAAGTTTCAATTTTCGGCCATCTCGATTTTTTTCCCATTCTCGTCATACTTGTACCAGCCAATTCCTGTCTTTCTGCCAAGGTGTCCGATTTTTACCTTTCTTTGAAGTAACATGGGTGGATAAAATTTCTCATCCTGAGTTTCTTTGTATATTGCCTTCATGGCATTTAAACTGATATTCAGTCCGGTCAAATCGGATGTTTCAAATAGCCCCATGGGTCTTCCAAACCCTAAACGCATACCCTTATCGACATCTTCGACATTTACAATCCCGGCTTCTACGAGTTTAATGGCCTCGATAAAGCTGGGATAATTTATTCGATTCAATGCGAAGCCCGCCACGTCTCTATTAACTCTGATGGGTTCTTTACCAAGACTTATCCCTATACTTTCAGCGATATCCATAGTCTCATCTGATGTCAACAGACCTCTTACGATTTCCATGACCCGCATCATAGGCACTGGATTAAAAAAATGGGTACCAATGAATCTATCGCCTCTTTTCGTAGCCTCTGCGATGTCCGTTATGGGAATTGCAGAGGTATTGGAGGCAAAAATTGTGTTGGCAGGACAAATCTCGTCGAGTTTTGAGAAAAGGTCCTTTTTCGTGTCTATATCTTCTACGATTGCCTCAAACACAAAGTCGGCTTCTTCAGCCAACAAAAGATCGGTTGTTGGTCGAATCCTTCCCATAACTTCCTCAACCGTACCTTGTACCCTACCCTTTTCGATCAATTTCCCAACTGACCATTGAACAGCCTTTAACCCTTTTTCTATAATGTCATCAGACAGATCCTGAATAATAACATCATAGCCTGCCTGCGCACTGACCTGGGCAATTCCTCCACCCATCAGGCCTGCACCTGCAACAAATATCTTCCTTAATATTAAGTAATTTTGCGCTTGTAAAAATATTAACACAAAGAAAGGAGACTATTATGAAGGATATCATTTATGATCATTATACTGCAATAGACTGGTCAATTATAGATATGGCTATTGCTCGCATGACAAAGAAATCAAATAAAATAACAGCCATTGATGTTCCTTCAGATATTGTTGAGTTTAAGGTCTATTTAAAAAATTTGAGAGGTACAAAAGTATTAACGATTGAAGAAACGACAACTACGCAATAGCTTTATACTGAATTGAAGGAATATGTTGATAAAATATTGATTTGTGACGCCCTATAGATTTATTAATAATGGACATTATCTCAGTTACGCAGGGCTGATCAAATTAGTTTGTGATTATCCAGAAACTATATAATTATTTGTTTGGCTCCAAACGTATTACTGAGAAATAATATCATAACCAATAATCATTTGATAATAGGGAGGAATTGTGGAATGGCTGCTTTCATTGTTTCACATATAAACGTCACTGATTGGAACAAATATAAGGAATACATGAAGGTGACACCGGACATCATTGGAAAGTTTGAAGGAAAGTTCATCGTTCGTGGAGGAGAAATGATGACACTTGAAGGACCCGAGGAAACACGACGGGTGATCATTGTTGAATTCCCAACACTTGAGAAGGCAAAAGAATTCTACAATTCCCAAGATTACCGTGACGCAAAGAAACTACGTGAAGGTGCTGCCACAGCACAATTTATAGCAATCGACGGGGTTGAATAAGTCTTAGATACTAAGAGGAAGAATGAATAATATATTTATCCGATACCGCCACCAAAAAACCCCTCTTGATCTCCCCTCCAATTGGAAACTGCTGACATTTGCGGCATTTGAGGAGCATGCCGAGGAAAGAGACGTGGCAAACCTGACAAGACGTGCTTTAAATGACCCGGTCCGATCCGAACCCCTCAGGGATCGGGTTGCCCCTTCCGATACGGTCGCCATAATTATCGAGGATCTGACCCGGGCTTCTCCCAAGAAGCTCGTATTAAGGGCACTTCTGAATGAGTTGGAGGAAGCGGGAGTATCTCAACGCAATATTTCAGTCGTCATCTCCCTGGGCACCCATCGGAAACTGACTGACCGTGAACTCTCGGATATCTACGGCGAGGAGGTCGCAAAGCGCTATGAAATCATCAATCACAACTGTCTGGCATCGGATCTGGTCCCTGTGGGAAAACTCAAAACGGGCAAGGAGGTAAAGATCAACCGTAGGGTACATGAGGCATCCTTCAAGATCGGGGTGGGTTCTATCTTCCCCCATCCCATGAACGGATTCGGTGGCGGAGGTAAAATCCTCTTTCCCGGTGTTGCGGATTTCGACTCCATCCTTGAACACCACCTGAAGTATAGCTTCCGAGGCGGCTTGGGCGTCGGGCAACTTGAAGCGAATGCCTTTTATGAAGAGGTCTGCTCCATCACAAAAAAGGCAGGCCTCGATTTCATCGTCAACAGTGTCTTAGACCATAACGACGGGCTATATGACCTGGTATGCGGCGATCCGTTGGAAGCCCATCTTGCAGGCGCCGAGATATGCACGGGAATCATCTCCAAGCGTTTTGAAAAGCCGGCGGATGTGACCCTTATCACGGCCTTTCCCTATTCCGAGGGCTCGCAGATTATAAAACCCCTTGCTCCGGCCGCCATGGTCACAAAGAAAGGCGGTTGCATTATCCTCTTTGCCGACTTTACTTCGCCGTTTCCCGATATTTTTATCGAGGCCAGCGAGGCATTCCGCTTGAAATACGGGCCAAACCTCAGGGCGGCAGTGATCGATCATTTTGATCAAAATCGAAGGATCACGGAAAAGGCCATGCCAGAAATCAATATGGCCCTGGCGATGCTCCTGATAGCCCAGGATCAGTTCAAGATCATTCTTGTCTCCAAAGACATTCCGAAAGAAACAGTTGAACGTCTGGGCCTATATTATGCAGAAGGGCCCGGAAGTGCCTTTGAAATAAGCGAGAGATTCTGTTCTCATCCGGAAGTCCACGTCATTCCTGCCGGTGGCGTTATTCTTCCTATTATGAATGGACACTAAATAATCATTAAAATTTTTCCAGGAGATCGATTATGACTCCATCAAATATGATGTGACGTAATACTCAATTCGCTGATATGAAGTTATTTCTGCAGTAGCCCATTGGGAGTTACAGTGAAGGGTAGCGGGAAGGTTATTCCGCCTCTGCAAAGAGGTATTTTCTTCTTATTTCTTCGTTTCCTTTTAATGCTTCAATGGTGCCTTCATACTTGATAAGGCCATTATCGATGATGTATCCCCGATTCGATAATCGCAAAGCAACCTGCTGGTTCTGTTCCGCCAGAAGTACCGTTATCCCCTTATCTTTTACCTCGCGAATCTGCTCCTCCAGCATTTTCACAACCATAGGTGCAAGCCCCTCAGTGGGCTCATCTAAGAGCAAGAGCTCGGGATTGCACATCAGGGCCCTGGCTATGGCGAGCATCTTCTGCTCACCTCCACTGAGGCATCCACCCCTTCTCGAGGAAATGTTTTTCAGGACCGGAAAAATTTCATACACCCTCTCCTTGTCCCACCCTTCAACCCCCTTCACCCTTCTCTCCGCAATCTCCAGGTTTTCTTCGGCTGTGAGGTCAGCGAAGATCCTTTTTTCATCCGGGACATAGCTAATCCCCATTCGAACGAGCATAAAGGGTTGTTTCCCGGTAATATCCTCTTCCTTAAACCTGATTCTCCCTCTCTTTGGAGGCACGACACCTATGATGCTCTTTAATGTCGTGCTCTTGCCGGCACCATTTCTACCCAACAGGCATACCACCTTTCCAGACTCAATGGAGAGGGAAACCCCGAACAGTATATGGCTCAGTCCATAATAGGTATGGATTCCTTCAACCTCGAGCATCACTCACCTCCCAGATAGGCCCTCAGGACTTCCTTGTTTTCCCTCACCTGTTCCGGCTTTCCCTGGATAAGGGTGCGTCCCTGGTGCATGACCATGATACTCTGGGCAGTGCTGAACACCACATCCATATCATGCTCACAAAATAAAATGGTCAATCCCCGTGTCTCAGCCAGGTGCTTGATGAGGTTCATGGTGGCGCTTGTTTCCTCTGGGGACATGCCAGCAGTAGGCTCATCAAGGACAAGGAGCTTTGGGTCATTTCCCAAAGCAATCGCAATCTCCAGTATCCTCTGATCCCCATGGGAGAGGGATGCAGCTGTGTTCCCCGCTTTATCTATGAGACCTAAGCTTTTCAAAATACGGTCTGTCTCCTCCACAGCTATGCCCTGAACAGGATGGAAAAGGGTGTAGCTCTTTCTCTGCTGGGAAATCACGGCGACCTGGACGTTTTTAAAGACAGAAAGCCGTGGAAAGATATTCACAATCTGAAATGACCTCGCGATTCCCTTATTGCAGATCTGGTATGGGGGTAAATTAGTGATGTCCTCCTCCATGAACACGATCCTCCCCCTATCCGGCTTTAGCTGGCCTGTGATAAGGTTAAATAGGGTGGTCTTCCCCGCCCCATTAGGGCCGATCACTGCCACGAGCTCTCCCTTGCCCACGGCAAGGTCGGCATCGTGGACCGCTATAAATTCCCCAAAAGATTTATTGACATTCTCTACCCTGAGCATTTATACACTACCCCTTTGTCCTTTCTCTGTGTCCTGAGCACCGAACTTTTCCAACAAAAACCCCATTACCCCCTCTGGCAGAAAGAAAATGAGCAATATAAGAATAATCCCCAATATCAATGTCCAGTATTCCGTGTAGACACCAACAAAGGTTCTGAATGACACTATTAGTGCCGCACCTAAAAGGGGGCCCAGAAAGGTAAACCATCCCCCCAGAAGGCACATGATACAAATCTCAAGGGAGAGAATCCAGAACAATAAATCAGGAAAGACAGATCTCTCCAGCACAACAAAAAGAACGCCCGCAACTCCGGCGAAAAAGGTGGCAATGACTATGGCGCTAAGTTGGTGGCGCCTGACATTGATGCCTACTGCCTCACATCTCTGAGGGTTGTCCTTTATAGCCTGAAGGGTGGTTCCGAAGGGGGATTTCAAAATCAGGTACAGGGCTATTAAACATATCAGAAGTATAATGAGGATGAAGTAATATCTACTGTTTAAGGAGGAAAGAATCGATGGCATTGAAATACCATGGAGCCCATCATCGCCTCCTGTAAAGTCATACCAGCGGAAAACAATAGCCCAGATCAAGGAGCCCAAGGAAATCTGGAGCATACCAAAATATAACTTGGTGAGTCTCACACAAAACCAGCCTATGAGCAGGCCGACCACTGCTGCCGCTATGGGTCCGGCTGCAAAGGCAACCCACAAAGGCAGCGAGGTTTTAGCTAAAATCAGGGCAAAGGTATAGGCACCGACTCCATAGAAGGCAGCATGATGAAATTGAAATATCATACCGTGGCCAAATACCATGTTAAGACTCATGGCCAATAGGCCGGTCACAAACATCAACGCAAGAATGTAGATGTAAAATCGAGGAATTATCGGTGGCAAGACGAGCAAAACAACAAAGATAGCCGCAAGAGGCCCGTAGGATTTCCAATTACGTGTGGTTCTAAGCAATGTCCCGCTCCTTATAAAAGCGATCCGCTTCGCTTCACGGTTCTATAATAAGGTCTCGCCCAAAGATCTTATTTACCAGACTGATTTCAGCATACCCATAGGACGCCAAATCAACACGATTACTACTGCGGCATATGGAAAAACTATGGCGAATTGGGGCAAGAACAGCACACCAAAGGCCTGTGTGAGTCCAAATATAAGAGAGCCAACAAGGGCACCCCACATGTTACCCAATCCCCCGATGGTAACGATAAGGAAGGCCTCAATAATTATGGTATGATCCATCCCTAAGGTAACACTCACCGTAGGGGCCACCAGGGCCCCACCCAGTCCAGCGAGGGAACAACCGATCACGAATGCCGCTGCAAATACCCAGCTTACATTAATGCCTATTACACCCACCATCTCTCTATCGACCGCTGCCGCCCGGGAAATTTTTCCTATCTTGGTCTTATTCGTAAAGAGCCACAGGCCGATGGCCACCAGGGGTCCGATGATGAGGAGAAAGAGATTGTAGCGGGGGATCGAGGCACCAAACATAGAGGCGGAACCCCTGAGAAGGGCAGGGGGCGAAATCGATTTGTATTCCGCGCCCCAAATGATCTTCACCAAATCACCAAAGATGAGCATTAAGGCGAAGGTAAATAGCAGCAGCATCAGGTGTTCTCTCTCGTAGAGATGGCAGAAGAGTGCCCTCTCTGCAATCAAGCTTACCAGGGCTACCACTAAGGGAGCTAAGATTAAGGCCAGCCAAAAGCCGGCCGAGGTGCCGCCAAATAAGCCCATTGCGATGCCATAGGCTGAGAATGCCCCTATCATGTACAATGAGCCATGGGCGACATTCGGAACCCGGAGCACCCCGAGAACAAAGCTCAGCCCGGCAGAGACGATGAATAGAATCATTGCGCGGCTGAGGCCGACCACTAACTGACTGGTCAGGGCAGCAAGACCGAATTCCATGGTATCTGTTTTCCTTCATACATGAGTCACTGGGGGCCCATGGCCCCCAATAACTCCATGAGAATCATTTCCCCCGTGCCTTCATAATCTCCTCGCACGTGGGCATTACTTCATCGCCGGTCAGGGTTGTAACATCGGTAGAGATCAGAAAATCATATTCCGACACCTTCTCGGTCACCCCCATGAAAATCGGCAACACGACTTGATGGTCGCAGGCTCGCATCTCTACCTCGCCTGCAGGGCTATCTATCTTCAACCCCTCCAGAGCATCAATAAACTTCTCCCTGTCCAGAGAACCCGCCTTCCTGAAAGCCTCGGCTATGAAATGGGCAGTAATATAGCCATGAAAACCGGAAAAACCAGGGTGTTTCCCATAGGCATCTTTAAAGGCCTTGACAAATTCTCTGTTGGCAGGGGTATCAGGGTGATAGAAAAGGTAGTCGCTGGTGCCCAACACACCCGTAGGGGCTCCTGGACCGAGTGCTCTGAGAATAGCAGTTTCCGTAGCGGTGGGAATCCAAATAGGAATCCTATCAGACATGCCGGTCGCCTTTGCGGTCTTCATGACATTGACCATGCTGCCGCCACCGCTGCAAAAGATAACCGCGTCAGGTTTGGCCGCTTCAATGGCGGTAAAATACGGTATGAGGTCGGGCTCGCCTACCTTCCACCACGATTCTCCAGCTTTTTCTACCTCGGGCTTTCGCTGTTTTAGATTGCGCCAGGCAGCGTCAGCTATGGCATGTCCATACTCGTAATCATCCCCGGCAATCCAGTATTTGATAAACGGCTTCTTAGCTAAAGCAACTCCCCCTGCTTTACCAAACATGGCAGTATTTTCACCCGTGGAGAATACGTAGCGATGTCCCTTCTCTCCAGTAATCTTCTCGCTCTTCGAAATCCAGACCAAAAATGGCACCTTCTCCCCTTTGGCGTAATCGGACACGGCCAGGGCAACACCGCTGCTAATCGTCCCGACGAGGATGTCAACGTTCTCCCTCATTACCAACTCTTTGGCCATGCTAAGGCCAATATCCACCTTAAATTTGGTGTCTCGGGTGGCAAACTCGATCTTAGCCCCCAGCACACCTTCCTTGTTAATCTCATTCAGGGCCAGTTTAAATCCGTCGAGGGCCTCGTTGCTGAACATTGCCGGTGGCCCGGTGTAGCAATCTATGACCCCGACTTTAATATTCCGCTCGATCTTCGGGGGTTTTGCAAAATAGTAGACAAGGACAGCTGCTATCACCACAATTACTGCTATAATGATAGTCCATATAGATTTTCGACTCATTTGACTTCACCTCCTTAATTAGGTTTACTATTGCATCTTAGATCCTCTTACTCACCTCCCCTCTTTTTTTTGTTAGATGGTTTCCTTGTCGAGAAAAGGGGCCTTGGGTAAAACAATGTAACTCAAATCAACGGCACAATACCCGTTGAAAATAGCAGGGACAATAGGTCGTGTCAAACTTTTTTTCTAAACTTGGGTGGGGTTTGGCCTCTGAAACCCGCGTCATTACTGGATCGCTGTTTGAAAAATGCCTAAAAGGTAGTGCCAAAAGATATATGCTTTTTTCTTGAATAGTTTATATCATTGGAGTGTCCTTAAGGGGAGGCTCCAATGTTTGCACGCATCAAAAAATCAGGAAAGCACCAAAATCGGTAATTATATGGGGTCTCGTGGGCTGTTGACTATTTTTGGTATTGATTTCCCGGATACCAGTGATATAAGTATTGACAAATACAAAATTTTTATTTAGAGTTTAGCGAATCTCAGAAAAAGCAGGCATGATCATGATAGGACATCCATTCGGGCATATCTTTTTTTATTTTTATTTTAGGGGGAAAAGTATGCCCGTGGATTGATTTTTTCTTTAAGACTATCAGGCCGTGGGCATCTAAAAGCCCACGGCTTTTTTTTTGAAGTTGGGTCCCTAAAAGACTAATAGGGCTCGGTTTTCCGGGAGAACTGATCCGGTGATCTAAAACTTAAACTCAATCAATAAAGGCAAAAGGACATGGAAAACAACAACTATAAACCTGTTATTATAACACCTAATTTCTATCAGTTGGGCACACCCGCTTTCCCCGCATTTTTGTCCCTTGGGGAAGTAGGAATGATCATCGAGGGGGGTACCGGCCCCACTTTTCAAATCATAACCAGTCAGATTGACACATTGGGTATTGATCCAGGCAGGATAGAATACGTTATTTTAACCCACACCCACGCTGACCATATCGGCGCACTGCCTCATCTCAAGAGAGAGTGGCCTCATTTAAAGCTCCTCGCCAGCGGTCCGGGTTCCAAAATATTGAACACGAGGGAATTGTACAATGAATTCCTTTTAGTGGACCTGGGCATTGCCCAGCTCATGAAAGCAAAAGCGGAATTAGATGAAATACCAGACATACCTGAGGATTATCGTTTTGAAGTTGACTTGATTGTTAAAGGCGGAGACAGCATAAAACTGGGCGACGGCATTAATTGGGAAATTATCGACACGCCGGGCCATTCTCTTTGCCATATTTCTCTGTATGAAAAAAAGGAGGCCACGTTGGTCTTGGGAGACGCCGCCGGCTTTTATGTCCCCGAAGAGGACGTTTTTTGGCCCAATTACTTTGGATCTCTGAATGGCTACTGTAATAGTATTCGCAAACTTTTAAAATTACAGGCTAAACGGGCCGCACTGAGCCACAACGCCGTGATTAAAGGCGATGTTAGGCAATTCCTGGAACGGGCAATGAAGGCCACCGAGAATTACCATAATGATCTCATGCAACGGCTCAGCCGCGGAGAATCGACTGAAAGTATTGCTCTGGAAAGGGCCCAATTCGTAAGCAGCCTCACGGATATTCAGCCCTTTAAGGTTATATATGACCTTTGTAAGCTCATGATAAAGCGTTCCAGGACGAATGGAGTCGAGCTGTCATTCAGTCTTTCCGAGGAAGATCAGCCCGCCCCTATCCCGGAAGCCTCTGGTAAGCCGAAGAAATCAGAGGAAAAACCCCAGGTAATCGATTCAATAGATCTTCCTGACAAGAAAAAAGGTCTAAGTCTCAATGAGCGGGTGAGCCTGGTTGCCCTTATTGATGAAGGCATGCGTCTGGGCTTACCGGAAGCACCCGTTGCAGCGGACCTTTTCAATGACTTGTGGGATCTGATAAACGCCACCGCAAAAGGCGGAAAAATCAATAGGTTGAAATTCAAAGATTCCCAGGATGGCTTTCAGATGTTTGAGATCAAGGCAGAGACCGGGGAACACCTTGGCCGTCTGAATATGTTATATTTCAAAAAGCCTATTCCCTGTTACTATCTGGTGTACGTTGAGGTGGCAGCGCCTTTCAGGAGAAAAGGTTTGGGTAATCGCATTCTTAAATTCTTTGCAGACTTTCTGATCAGCAAATCTGCAATTGGGATACTTGACAATATTATTCCGCCTGAGAATCCCACCTATGACATTTACCTCAAACAATCCTGGAAACCCATTGAAGAAATCATTGGCCATTTGATGCTCTACAAGGATGATAACTATATGATCTTCATTCCGCCGGCACTTAAAGGCAAAGACTTGAAGCAACCGGTCTTGAAGCTGATGTACCATCTGAAACGCAGGCGCGCCGTCATAGACATCAGGGACAACGAAATGATGGTTAAACGAACCATGAGCGAATTCAGGGATTTGTATCAGACACTTTTGACTTACTTTGGGACGGAACTCGCCACCCCACAATCCTCCGTGTTCATGCGTTTTCTTTTCACGCGTTTCGTGACCAAATTCATTTCATTCAGGCGCCGCATCGGAGATTTGTTGGGATACACAGGCGGCGAATCCACGGAACAAATCATTCTGGACGCCAGGATTGAAAAACTACAGATTAAGTCCTATGCGCCTCGCGAGCTTGCAAAGAAGAACGCTGTCGGGATTGGGGATCTGGAATTGCTGTCTCGCCTTCCTAATGACCTGAAAAAGGAGCCCGCCCGCGTCATCGAATCACTGCCTAATTACCGGAGGCCCAATTTCATGGCCTGGTTAAATGATCACGGAAAGGCTTACAAGGACAGCCTAACGCTTGGGGATCTTATGGACCTGGCTTTTGACCCGACCCGTCTCAAAGAAATTACCATCGACGATCAGGAGTACATTTTTGAACGCACTCAAGCAAGACAGATCAATGAATTGCAGAAAAAAAACGAGGTCTTGGAGCAAATCTCATCTGAGATGTCCAATGTAAAGGTCAAAAGCGCCTGGTTGAAAACCAATCCCATCCTGCTGATTATTCAAGACAGGGGGAATGGATATGTTTTGCGGCGCAAAATTGAAGCCATTCATATGGAAGAGGCACTTGAACAGCTCCAAAGCGACCCGAAGCTTAAGACGGTCAATGAGGCCACGAAAATTGACGAGATCCTCCTTGCCACCGTGAAGGAGGCCACCGGGACCATTTCGGGCTATCTTGGTATGGAAAATGGACTAATCCTTGATCAGTTGACCCCTTTTGTTTCGTGGGACTTGAAAAATAATCAGCCTAAGATGGTTATCGACTTTGGAGCCTCATACCTGGAGTCTCTCTGGATGGCATAGACAGATAAAAATTTGGTAACGTTCAAAAGTGTTCGCACCCGGAAGGACATGAGGCTCTCTTTTCAGAAAACGAAAAATTGGTTGCTGGTTATTTGAGTTAAGTCGCTTCTCAGGCGGGCGGCAACTTACTGAGGTTGATGCCATAGCCACCATAAAGGCAAAGTACTGACTTAACCCTCC
>CAYRFN010000103.1:0-13381 GCA_964423495.1 uncultured Desulfobacteraceae bacterium | reverse complement strand
ACATAAACTGTCTAAGTACAAACTGAATGTAAACACTTTTGAACGTTACCAAATTTTTTAAGGCCCTATGAAAGATCTCAAAATAGCTGCTGTGTGCATGAATTCGCCGACTGGCGAGATAAATAAGAACCTTGATCGAATTGAGAGTTTTGTTCAGGAGGCATCCGCAAAAAAAGTTGGTATAATCTGTTTTCCTGAACTTTCAATATCCGGCTATATGACAAAAAACCCCGAGAGTATCTATCCGGACTCTATATCGGAAGATATAATTCAAAGGGTTACGGAAATGGCCAGGAAACGGGGGCTGATTATCATTGCCGGCATGATAGAAATATCAGATAAAAAAAAGCCTTATATTAGCCAGGTAGTTGCGGGTCCTGATGGGCTATTAGGTCTGTACAGAAAATCCCACCTTTCACCTCAGGAAAAGGAAGGTTACAATGCTGGTGAAAGCATTGATGTATTTTGCTACAGAGATTTATCTTTTGGGGTGCAGCTGTGCTATGAGGCCCACTTTCCAGAGATAAGTACATTAATGGCACTCAATGGAGCAGAAATAATATTTATGCCTCATGCCTCTCCCCAGGGAAGCCCGGAAGATAAAATTCAAAGCTGGCTGAGGCATCTTCCAAGTAGGGCGTTTGACAATTCACTCTTTGTTGTCGCCTGTAACCAAGTTGGAAATACTAAGGAAGGTTTTTCTTTTCCTGGAACCGCCGTTGCCATAAGTCCGGCCGGTCAGGTTGTAGTCCGGTACAGTGAAAATCGAGAGAATATGATCTTGATGGACTTAAAGATGGACGAGTTAAGGGAAATCAGGGAACATAGGATGAAATACTTCTTACCCAACCGTAGACCTGAACTTTACGGCAAACTGAGCATTCGTTCAGATTCTGAAAAATTTTAAGTTTCAGCTGTCAATGAACTTTTGATCGAAGTGCCTTGCCCGCAAGTGGGTTATAGAGCTTGACAATAGCATACTTCATAATGTCCAAGGCCTTATTATCCAATACAAAACCCATCAGGGTATTTTCTGCCTCCTCTGGAAGAACACAGGCATTTGATGAATCAAAGGTTAGATCTGGAAAACCCTTAATAAGTTTCTTTTGTTCCTTTCTGTTTACTTCAACCTGAATTGACTTTTTGCCATCTACTTCCTTAACTTGGTCAGCCAATTCAGCATCTTCGATTTTTTTAAGTTTTTCATCATCTAAAAAGATATTTACATAGTAGTCTGCCATCTAAACACCTCCTGTTTATAATATACTGAAATCATTGAGAAAAGTTGTAAAATATCCCTCATTAAGATAAACAATTTAGTAACAGTTTAGATTTTTGAAAATATGTCCTTGTAATTCGTTTATGATTTTTTCAAAGAGCTAAAGTCTTACACAATTTAGAATAAAAGCGATTGTATGTCAAGAGAGCTATTATCCAAAGACTTTAAACTCCAACACAAAAAGACACAAAAAGGCTTTATTCCTTCTTGTGTCTTTTTCTATAAACCGAAAACTAATCTTTTAAACACATTAGACGCAGCCTGTGGGCTTTGGCAATCCAGCCATTTTACAGGCGCCTTTGCCTGGTCCAGATGGGAATAATTCATAGATGTACTTCAGTTTATAGCCGGTTACCTTTGACAGAATCCGGACCATTGGGGCAATACCGTTCTTTTTATAATAATCTTGAAGGACCTCGATAACCTTCCAGTGTTCATCGGTCAGCTCTTCAATACCTTCAGTCGTTTTTACATGACTGACCCAGGCCTTATTCCAGTTGTTGAAATCGTCAATGAAACCATCTTCATCGACATTAAATGTGTGCCCTTCAAACTCTACTATTGGCATAACAAAAACCTCCTTTTACAAAAATAGCTTATAAATCCATGTTTTTACGCTTATTGAAAGCATCCCTTAAACCTTCTTTTTTAATTCAAAAAATTTCTTTTGTCAATTGTTCTTTTCAGATGTCACTAAAATTTTTTTATTTATCATCTTTTCTACAATCAACTGCTTTGCTGAAAAGCTTTTCTGCCCATTCACGATTCCCTGCTGAATGCACATGTGTAAAAGTTGCAAGCAGGTTTTTCTTGATAATACCATCTCTTTTGCCATCCAAACCATAACCTCGCTTTACTCTAAAAATGAATTCCATGTGTTCTTTGTCAGTTATCACAGCCTCTGAATAGTGAAATTCATGCCCTTTAACTATCTTGCCTATAGGGTAGTAAGGGTTGGATCGTTCAACTTCCAAAACAGTATATCCGTGACCCTGGGGCTTCTTGTGAAAGACGAATTTTATAGGAAGTGTACCAACCATGGGATAGGGCCTTCCGTCAACAATAAGGCTTTTTCCTAAATACATGAAACCTCCACACTCGGCATAGACAGGTAGACCTTTTTCTATTTTCTCTTTCAGTACATTTCGAAAGGCTTGATTATCTGCTAAGGCCAGGGCCTGGGTCTCAGGAAAGCCACCTCCGATATAAAGGGCATCTATTTTGGGTATATCAGTATCTGAAATAGCATTTATTTCAACTAAAACAGCACCCATATGTTTTAAGTGATCTATATTTTCCGGATAATAAAACCAGAACGCCTTATCCCTGATAATTCCGATCCGTGGTGAATCTTTTCTGGCGACAATTCTTGATTCTGGTGTTCTAATTTGAATGTATGTCTCGATATATTCTACATCATTGGCAATTTTCCAAATATCATCTACCTGGAGATACTTCATGACCGTTTTTTTTGCCCATGAAATCGCCTTTTCTGCATGATCTCTTTCATGATAGGGGACAAGACCCATATGCCTTTCAGGAAACATGCCCGGTTCTAATTTTGGAACTGAGCCCACCACGGCTATATTGCAGTATTTTTCAATTGTACCTTTTACCAGTTTTTCTTGTCGCAAACTTGCAACTTTGTTCAGAATAATCCCGGCAATCTTAAGGGCAGGGTCAAAAACTTGGCATCCCTTGATTAAGGCTGCAACAGTCCGGGTTGCCATGGTCACGTCCACAATAAGAATGACAGGTGCTTTCAGGAGTTTGGCCAATTCCGCTGTGCTCGAGCGTCCATCCAGGTCAAGTCCGTCATAAAGACCTCGATTTCCTTCAATAAGGGAAATGTCCGCCTGGTCTGAATGGGAAAAAAAAGATTCGAGGATCTGTTCTTTGGTCATTAGAAAAGGGTCGAGATTGTAACATGATCGATTTGCAGTAAAGGATAACCAGCCTGCATCGATAAAATCCGGACCTTTTTTAAAAGGCGCAATTTGGAGGCCCTTTTCCCTCCAAGCGGCAATAAGCCCCAATGATAGGACGGTTTTACCAGAACCTCCTCTTAGTGCTGCGATATTAATACGAGGTTGATCAAATGGCATTGATTAAGTGTTATAAAGCTATTGATTACTAAGGATGCACATGGAAATAAAAAAGATAAGGAGCACGGCTTTTTAAGATTGTCAATAAAAAAGAATTTTTCTGTTGACAGTCCTAAAATATTTTGTTTATTAGATCACGTACAAGTGTTTGGAAAATTCGATGCTCTTATATTTTTAAATGAGCTTTTAATAAGAGCCCAGCGAGTGCCAGGTTGCTGAATATTATGGCCATGTATGGGCTTATCATCTTTTAAGAGAGGAGGTGAGTTGGGTCAGATTATTTTTTTTTGTTTACTCCTTATATTTAATTCTATAATAGCCAGAAAAAGGAGGCATTCATAATGGCTTTTGAACCAAGAGAAGATCAAAAAGAGTTAAAATATGATGAGCTCAGGATTTATTCTGATGATGAGCTAAATAATTATACAGATGATGAGCTCAAGAATTTCAAGATTAAACATAATACTCCTATGTGTGATGAGCTTGAAAAAGGCCCGTGGCCAAGCTTTGTAGCAGATGCCAAGCGGGAGGCCTTACACAGGAGAAAACTTGCCGATGATCGGATGATGATTCATAGGGACGTCGTCGAAGATCTGCTTGGTCAGCTTGAACTCTCTTTTGAACACGGAGAAACACACTGGAAGCATGGTGGTATTGTCGGCGTATTCGGATATGGTGGGGGCGTCATTGGGAGATATTCAGACCTTCAGGATCAATTTCCTTCCATTGCCCACTTTCATACCCTGCGTGTTAACCAGCCTGCCAGTAAGTTTTATAGCACAGACTACCTGAGGTCTATCTGCGACCTCTGGGAATACCGGGGCAGCGGTCTGATGAATATGCATGGTTCTACTGGCGACATCATCTTTTTAGGGACATTTACAGAGCAACTGGAGCCCATCTTTTATGAGTTAGGCCATGTGCTTCAGCAGGATCTTGGGGGCTCTGGTTCGAACCTCCGGACACCTTCCTGCTGTATTGGCAAGGCCCGTTGTGAGTGGGCCTGTTTTGATACACAGGATCTATGCTATGAATTGACACACTATTATCAGGATGAACTTCATCGTCCTGCCTTCCCTTACAAATTCAAATTCAAATTTGATGCATGTCCCAACTGCTGTGTGGCCTCCATTGCCCGTGCAGACATGTCTTTCATTGGAACATGGAGGGATAATATTCGCATTGATCAGAATGCAGTCAAGGCTTATATCGGAGGTGAAATCGCACCTAATGCAGGTGCCCATCAAGGAAGAGACTGGGGTAAATTTGATATCCAGAAGGAAGTGATTGATCTCTGCCCGACTAAGTGCATGTGGATGGAAGACGGGAAGCTCATGATCGATGATAAGGAATGTACCCGCTGTATGCACTGTATCAATGTCATGCCGAGGGCCTTGAGGCCTGGAACGGATACTGGTGTGAGCCTCCTGTTTGGAGCCAAGGCTCCAATCTTAGAGGGTGCCCAGATGTCTCTGTTGACCATCCCTTTTATGAAGGTTGAACATCCCTATGACAACATCAAAAAAGTTGTGGAAAAGGTCTGGGATTGGTGGATGGAAGAAGGCAAAAACCGTGAACGCCTTGGAGAGCTTATTCAGCGCCATGGTGTTCCAAAGTTCTTGGAGGTTCTTGAGATTCCGCCTATGCCACAAATGGTGAGAGAACCACGGAGCAATCCTTACGTATTTTGGAAAAAGGAAGATGTGCCCGGTGGATTTGAGAGGACCATTGAAGATTTCCGAACCAGACATGCGAGATAGTTAGAGAACAGGAGGAATAAAATATGGCATTATCTCAAGAAAGATTGGGATTATTTAATCCGAACAAACCAATGGAAAATAGGCTCACTGATCTTGGCCCGAGACACTTCTGGCAGTATTTTCCGCCTATTATTCAGAATAATTACGGGAAGTGGCTCTATCATGATATCCTTGAGCCTGGAATTTTAGTACACGTATCTGAAACAGGGGATAAACTGTTTACTATTCGGTGCGGCGGATGCCGCTTTATGACCGTAGAACACGTCAGGGAGATCTGTGAGATTGCAGACAAACATTGTGACGGTTATGTCCGCTTTACTACCAGAAATAATATTGAATTCTTGGTGGACAGCCAGGACAAGATGGAGGCCCTGAAAAAGGACCTGATGGGCCGGAAACATGTCAGTGGAAGTTACAAATTCCCCATTGGGGGAACTGGTGCGGGTGTTACTAATATTGTCCACACTCAGGGTTATCTCCATTGCCATACACCGGCAACTGATGCATCCTCAATGGTCAAGTCGGTCATGGATGAGCTCTTTGACGAATTTCAAGGGATGAACCTCCCGGCACAGGTCAGGGTATCCATGGCCTGCTGCCTGAATATGTGCGGTGCAGTCCATTGCTCTGATATAGCCCTTTTGGGCTATCATCGGAAACCGCCCCTTGTAGATGACGAGGTTCTCGATTCATTATGTGAGATTCCGCTGGTCATTGCGGCTTGTCCCACTGCAGCCATCTCACCCACTAAGACTGAGGATGGCAAGAAGAGTGTTAAAATTAAAGAAGAACGTTGCATGTTCTGTGGCAATTGTTACACCATGTGTATGGCTGTTCCATTGACGGATAAAGAGGGTGACTGTGTTACTATTATGGCGGGAGGTAAGGTCTCTAACCGGATTTCTCCACCTAAATTCTCAAAGGTGGTCGTACCTGGTGTACCCAACACTTTCCCGCGATTTCCGGAAGTGTGTAAAAACGTCAAGAAGATCATTAATGCCTATGCCGCAGATGCCAATAAATATGAACGAATCGGTGATTGGGCTGAGCGTATTGGTTGGGAGAAATTTTTCGAGAAGTGCGATCTACCTTTTACCGAGCACCTCATAGATGATTATCGACTGGCCTATGACACTTACAGGACCTCCACACAATTCAAGTTTACTGAGGCGGCGTGGGAGGTTTCAAGGGCTGCGGGTGGTATAGAATAATCACTCTATTGTTTTTTTAAAGGAGTAACTGAAATGGAAGATATCAAAAAGGCCATCCTGGATTTTGCCGAAGGTAGTAAAAAGACCAAGTTTTACTTCAATGATATGGAGAAGGCGGTTCATAAGGTATTGCCTGATGTCAAAACCAGGATGATCAAGAAGGCGGCGACTGCCTTGATTAATGAAGAAAAATTGATATATTTTTCAACCGGCAGCACCACCATGTATGGTCTTAAAGGTAGAGGTCAAACTGAAGATCATTAGTTCTTAATAGTGCCGTTGTTAAACTGATCGTGATTTGATGATACAAGAGGTCGCTATCCATAATGGATCGCGACCTCTTTTCATATTAAATGTTGAAACCACTATTAGGCTCAAGATCAGAATAAACCTGGGATCCACTGTAATTTAAAAGGATATTATGAAAGAGCCACAAGATTCAGAAGAATTCATAGCAGAACAAAAAAGGATATTAAGGGAAAATCCGGAATGCGCCAATTCCAGTTATAACCTTGGCGTTTCCCTGATGGAACAAGGAAGATTGGATGAAGCTATTGAATCCTTCAACGATGCCATTGCCAATAGCGGTAGGATGTTTGAAGGGTATGTCAACTTAGGTTACATTTATTTTAAGAAGGGCGACCTGGATATGGTTGTCCAGGCCAACCTAAATGCAGTAAATATAGAGCCCAGGTATGCCCGGGGTTATGCTAACCTTGGTTTTGCCTATCTGCAGATGAAAAGAACTGATGACGCAATTGAGGCCCTGAATAAGGCCATTGAGCTAAATCCACATATTGTTCAGGCCTGGAGCAATCTGGTTAATGCCTATCTCCAGAAAGAAGATGTTAAAAAGGCAGTAGAGATTGGACAAAGACTGGTGTATATGGCACCCGATTTTGCCCTTGGGCAAAATAATGTTGCCTTTGCATATTACACACAAGGGGACTATAAAAAGGCGGTTGAGCATTTGGAAAAGGCCATTTCTCTTGGATTTGAACCCCACCCGCAATTTATTGAAAAACTTGAACCCCACCGCCAAACATGAATTTCTCTCCTCTATTTCAGCGTTACGAAACATTAGTCATTAAGGCAGACAAGGCCTTTGAAAAGATGACAAATGACTACTCAGAGTGTATTAAGTGTGAGCGTCATTGCTCTGATTGCTGCCATGCTGTGTTTGGTCTGTTCATAATAGAAGCTGCTTATCTTAAGCGTCATTTTGATGCATTAGATAGAAAGGTGAAACAGGCTGCCATATTAAGGGGGGATAAGACAGACAAAGATTTTGAGGAACTGGAAAAAAAAATAAAAATCTATAAAGATGATCCCCAGATGGCATCCTATTCCCTTAGCAGAGCAAGGATCCAGTGCCCTCTTCTGAACGATGACCAAAATTGTATACTTTATTTACACCGTCCGATCACATGCAGGGTCTATGGAATACCCATGGCGATCCATGGTAAGGCCCATGTATGTGGAAAGGCAGGCTTCAGAAAGGGCAAGACTTATCCCACCTTTAACCTCGATGAGGTGCAAAGAGAACTCTACCGCTTGTCAAAGGAGCTACTAGAGAAGGCCGACAAGGGAGACGCAGAAAAGGCCTCTTTTCTGATATCAGTATCAAAGACCATAAAAAGCCCTATAGAAGATATCATAAAAGAAAGCTTTGGCTAATAAAGTATTACAGCTTGTTCAGGGCTTCCAATGCGACTTGGGCCACTGTTTTTTTCTCCAGATCTCCATCCCCATAGATATCGATCTCGTGTGAATCCTTAAGTAGGTTCTTTAAGTCTTCTTGAGCTTTAGATGCTCCTAAGTTTCCTAAAAGTAACGCAGTATATCCACGGATTAAAGGATCCGAGTCCTGGAGAAGAGGGATAAAGTGGAAGGTGGTATTACGGATGAGATCCGGTCTTGCATTTGCGATCCTTGCAATGGTTTGAACAACTTGGGCACGATAAGTTTCATAAGCCAGCAATTGATAGAGCTGAGGGATGTATCCTGCAAACATGTTAGGTTTACGGCTGATAATTTCCCCAATTGCCTCAAAGGCACCCCAAGTAAAGGCCGCACTATCCACAATGGATGTGAATAATCGTTGAAGGAGCTTGGAAATAGTTCCGGGATTTGTCTCTGCGATGACAGCAGATACTTGCCCTATGATTTCGGCAGCCCTTTTACGGAACAGATTATCTCCAGAGTATAAGAGGCGCTGCAAGTTCCATATTAGTTTTTTATCTTCCCTGGCTACACTTAGAATTGGATCGATCCGGAATTCTTTTACAAGCCTTTCAAGCTCATTTTTTGAAAGGGTTTTTTTTCCGGTCTGCTTTTTAGGCTGTTTCGGTATAACGGGTGTGACCTGATCCAACCTCTTTTTAACGCCTTGGGAAGTGACCTCTTGAATGTCGTTGTGCATTCTGATGAAGTAGAGGGCTCCGGATATACGCCTGCTTTCAAGGAATCCTCCAGGAACAATAAGATGATTAATATAATCATATTTTTCGACGATCTCTTCGATGTAATCCTCTCCAGGCAAAATGCCCAATGCCAGGTCCGTATCCATGTTACAACCGAATAAAAGGACCTCTAACATGGCCGAACCCAAATTGTGTCCTGTCTCATCACATGCATACACTGCACCGCAGGAACAGGATCCAACAGGCATTTCGCCAGGCATTCGTGTGTTCAATTCCTTCGGTTTTTCAATGAACATTCCGCAGAAGGGGCAGGTTGGTCTTTTTAGGATTTCTTTTCCCCAGAATTTGCTTTCAATCATATTTGTTTTATTAACCAATGCTTAACCGGAGTACCTCTGGCCCTGGATTCTTTACTTTGTTGGTCCGGGTAAGTCCAGGGTTGTGCATTGATTTGATGGCCCACAGGATTTTGTTGTTATTTTTGGCTGTTTGCCTTCAGGTCCAACGCCCATGGCGTAATTGGTCTTACTAATTACCCGCTCAAATGATCGGGATTGGCACTCCGGGCAAGTTATTTCCACTTTTTCATCTGAATTGACAAGCAGGTTTTCAAAAAGATTATTGCATTTCAGACATCTAAATTCGAAGATAGGCATTGTCTTGCTCCTGATACATGAGTAATATATTTTGGAAAAATTATAGTCACTAAAAGCCGCGAAGTCAAACCGTGTAAGGCAAGAGCCTAAAGTTATGGGTCATGATACTCTCTTTTCATCCGTGTTTTGATACAGATATTCAAATAATTCTTGGAGATCGGCCCCTCAGCCCAGGTGATCTTGAATTAGTCCGGAAAGCAAAGGCCGTTATTTTACCACAGGGGCGTACGGAGGATCTTTATCATGCCTGCACAAAGTATAATGCATTAATATTTCCAGGCTATGAAATGCGTTTCAAGTATCAAGGAAAGATAGGGCAGAGCGTACTATTTAAGCATTTCGGGTGTCCACATCCGGAGACGCTGAACTGGTCAAGTGTAGAAGAATTCAAAAAAGAATATAAGGAGCCGGATGTCTTTCCCCATGAATTACCTTTTTTGGTCAAAGCCGACAAAGCCCACGAGGCAGAGGGTGTATATCTTGTTAAAGACAAAGCCTCTATGTCGGAGGCATTGGACTATTTGACTAATCGGGAAGGGCCAGGAATATCGGGCTTTGTAACTCAGCCATATATTGCGTCTGGTGGGAATGTGCTTAGGGCTGTTATTATTGGAAGGAGAGTTGTTACTTATTGGAAACGTCCTTATAAAACGGTACAGGCTATAACTTCAATCAGTCGGGACTCAATTATCGATCATATCTGGAAACCGGAACTTCAGGAAAAAGGGAGGGTACAGGCCCAATCTCTATCCAGAAAGACCGGAATAAATTTGGCTGCTATTGATTTTGTCTTTTCTTTTGCAGAGAGGGAACCTGAACCTCTTTTTCTTGAGATCAATTATTACTTCGGCAGAAGAGGACTTGGAGGCACTAAAAACTATTATCGACTCCTTCACGAAGCGATTCAGGATTGGCTGTCAGAGGCGGGCTTAGACCCGAAGTCGGTAAAGCTTGTTTGAGGGATCCCTCAGATCGCCGGCCCTTAAGCCTTGACATACACCTTTCGTGATCTTGGGCCATCAAATTCACAGAAAAAGATTTTTTGCCAGGTCCCAAGTATAAGATGACCATTTTCGATCAGAACTGTTATGGAGCTGCCAATCATTGATGCCTTAATATGGCTGTCGGCATTTCCTTCCATGTGGCGATAACCTGCATTAGAGGGAACTAATTCATTTAGTTTTTTAATGATATCCTGGCAAACAGCAGGATCAGCACCTTCATTGATAGTTATCCCTGCTGTAGTGTGGGGGACATAGGCAACACAAATCCCGTCGGTTATGCCTGAAACTGAAACCTCTTTTCGTACTAATGAGGTGATATCGACCATATCGATCCTTGAGCTGGTCTTTACGGATATTGTTTTAAGCATGTCTACCTCCTATTTAAATTTTAAATTTTCTAAAGATGAAACAGGGTCATGGGGTTCTCTTTTAAGAAAGTCGTCCCTCCTATGACTGGATCAAAAACCCCTGGGTGTTAACAATGGATCAGGTACAGAAAGGCAGGACATGGGGTTCTCTTTTCAGAAAACGAAAAATTGGTTGCTGGTTATTTGAGTTAAGTTGCTTCTCAGGCGGGCGGCAATTTACGGTGGTTGATGCCATAGCCACCATAAAGGCAAAGTACTGACTTAACCCTCCGCCCGCCGTAGCGAAGTGATGTCCTTTCGGCCTTACAGTTGACGTCTCGTTTTTGAAAAGAGAACCTAATGTTCTGCCATGGCTAGACTGCGACTTTCTTAATAGAGACCCTAACGGCCATGTTTGGTCGCTAATGATTTTTTTCAATGTACTGAATTGTTACAATTACCCTTTCAAGGTAACAGAATAGAAGGAGAAGGGCTATCCAATGGTTTTTGACCTTTGGAAAACTCAGCCATTGCGTCAGCATAATATTTATGACTGTGTTCTAAGATAAACTCAATTACCGGGTTAATTTTTAGAATGGTGTCTTCCTGAACCATAGTCCGGGCGGCAGTTAGAGATATCTTAGAGCATTCCTCTTCTTCCAGTTTGAGAAATATGTAGGCCATTTCCTCAAGCCTGTGCTTCAATAAATCCCGCTTAGTAGCAGGAAAAAGCTCCTTAATGCTCTTTTCTTTGATCTCTCTGGCCCTATCAGATTTTTGGGCCTCTGTGAGCACGATTGGGCTGTCGTCCACTTTCAGGGTGTCTTCCATAAAAGGCTTAAGATGTTCAAAGTCGATTAGCCATTTTTTCATCAAATTATGCTCAAAAAGTTTTTCAAGCTGAGAATTCGTCAAGATGCCGTCATAAATCGACTCCTCGGATATAAAGTCATAGATAACCGGCTTATCGAGGAGAGACACATTTTCCACTAACCATGGACGGAGTTCAAGATAATCTGCGGGAGGGGATGAATTGAGGTCTTTATGGCGTTGGTAGGCGTTTTCAAGAATCGTGAAAGAATGAGATAAAGACGTTTCCACGAGTGGCCCGGCTACTTGTGATAGGTGGTCTTTTACCGTCTTTGTATGCTTCTTGCTATAAGTGCCGAAAAGGTACTGCTGGATTCCATCCTCGTCTGAGACAATACCCACGCCCATATCATGCCCTTTCATTGGCCTATGCAATACAATCAGGACTGCGCGGGACCCTGTCATGTCGATAACAGGACCAATTAATACTACAGGTTTATCCTCTTGAGGCGGCTTTAGAATGATTGGAGTGGCACTTTTTTCTGAGTTGAAATCCTTGACTGGAGTTCCCATTTTTTTAAGTTTGAACAGCGCGCGTTTGACCGCCTTATGGACCTGCTTATCCTTAAAACCATCATTAATGGCTGACAGCAAAGGAATAGACAGTTCATCATGGAGTGGCAAGTGTTCAATTAGGATTTGGGCAAGGCGTGGGTCAGGAACTTTGGCCACGATTTCAGAGGGTTTAATATTTCGAAAGTCTTTAAGGAGAGAGGTAACTAAAGTCTCTTCTGATGCCAGGAGGGATTGGTGAGATTTCTTTTTATTCTTAGATTTCTTTTTACGTTTCATGATCAAGCTGCTTTTTTTGTCTCAATGGCCACGTGATCGGAAAAACCTCCTTCTTTAAGGTATACGTTAATGGTTTCTTCCGGAGCAGTATCACAAACACTACCTACATAGTTTGCAGTAATAGGTAATTCTCTGTTGTTGCCTCCTCTGTCTACAAGGATAGCCAGTTCAATTCTTTTGGGCCGTCCATAATCTATAAGGGCATCCATAGCAGCCCTTACTGTTCTTCCGGTAAAAAGCACATCATCAACTAAGATAATAATCTTGTAATCCACAGAAAATGGTAATTCAGTTTTTTGAACTATCGGGGCAGGGCCAATGCTTGTCCAATCATCACGATATAAGGTAATATCAAGAATGCCTATAGGGGGAGCAGGCACATTCAAACGTACAAGGGCCTCTTGAAGGCGAACGGCCAGAAATGCACCTCCAGTCCTGATACCCACAAGGACCACGCCTTCCATGGAGGCGTTGTTTTCCACAATCTGGCGAGCGATTTTCTGGATGCTGTCGATAATATCTTGTTTATTTAAGATAGTTGTCTTTTTCATAGTGGCCTTTTTTCGGTGTAAAAAACCTGTTTTACTCTCATATCATACACTATATGTCAACAAAAATTTTCATTAAAAATTTTCATTTAATTTTACGGTTTGTATTATATGACAATGATTTCAGGCAATGATTTCTGACTTGATAAAGAATTAACGTTTTTATAACATCAATTATAGCAACATTTTAGTCCTTTGGAACAGATTGGTAACGTTCAAAAGGCATCGAATTTAGAAGGGTATGGGACTCTCTTTTAAGAAATTTGTCCCTCCTATGACTGGATAGAAATCCCCTGGGTGTTAACCATGGATCAGTAACATAAAGGCAGAGCATGGGGCTCTCTTTTCAGAAAACGAAATATTGGTTGCTGGTTATTTGAGTTAAG